>CAZVWF010000009.1:0-2875 GCA_964630795.1 uncultured Woeseia sp.
GGGCCTGGAGGAAAGTCCGGGCTCCGTCAGGCAGGGCGCCAGGTAACGCCTGGAGGGTGCAAGCCCATGGAAAGTGCCACAGAAAATATACCGCCAGCTTGCTGGTAAGGGTGAAATGGTGCGGTAAGAGCGCACCGCGCGGGTGGTAACACGCCGCGGCACGGTAAACCCCGCCTGGAGCAAGACCAAATAGGGGAGCAGCGGCGGCCTTCGGGCCCCGACCGTCGCCTGAGCGGGCTCCCGGGTAGGTTGCTAGAGGCAGTCGGTGACGGCTGTCCCAGATGAATGGTTGTCCTCGACAGAACCCGGCTTACGGCCGGCTCTCTCTTTCTCTTTTAAAATCAATGGTTTATAATTATCGTCCAGGGCCCTGGTCGGAGATTTGCGCGCAAGTGGATTCACCGATGTGGGCAAACGCGCAAGGCCTTGCTGTCGTTGTCTGGCGCCCCACTCTTTAGCATTAATTTAGGAAAGCAGTACAAGTCATTGATTTTTAGCCTCTAAATCTTGCCACAATTCGCCTTTGTTTGGCCACGAAATAGCCCCTAAGTCCCTGTACAACAACAAATAATTGGAATTATTGGTTGACGGTGACGGAGGGCGCGAATAATATGGAAAAAAGTGGAGAAAAGTGGGAGGAAGGGGTATATGCGGTCACCGTTTAACGAGTGCCGTTACCTGACCCCGAAAGAGAACCGTGCTGCGTGGGGCTACCAAAGTCACCTTGGACGCCAAAGGGCGTCTGGCCATTCCGACCCGTTACCGGGACCGGATTGCTGCGCGTTGCAATGGTCAGCTCGTTGCCACGGTCGACAAGGACTACTGCCTCCTCCTCTATCCGCTCCCCGACTGGGAAGAAATCGAACGCAAACTGATGCGCCTGCCGAGTCTCGATCAGCGAGCTCGCCGCCTGCAGCGGTTGATGGTCGGACACGCCACGGAAGTGGATGTCGATGGTCACGGACGCATTCTTTTGTCGCGTGAACTACGCGAGTTTGCCGGGCTCGATCGGCAGGCCGTGCTGCTCGGGCAAGGCAATCGATTCGAGTTGTGGGATGAAGAGCGCTGGAACGAAACACGAGACGGTTGGCTGAACGATGGAGATGATGCAGATCTGTCGGCTCAGCTCGAAAACCTCACCCTGTAAATCCGTTTCGGCGGTGTGAACGAAGAAAGAAAAGGTGCCAGTCACCACGTGCCGGTTTTATTGGGCCCGGCAATTTCGGGCCTGAACCTGAAAGCGGATGGCTGCTACATAGATGGAACGTTTGGCCGGGGAGGCCATGCAGGGGAAATATTGCAGCAACTCGGACCCGACGGTCGTCTCCTGGCGATCGATCGTGACCCGGATGCCATTGCGGCAGTACCCGCTTCCCTCCTTGCCGACCCACGACTGACGTTGATCAAAGGGACATTCTCGGAAGTAAAGACGTATGCGACAGAAAGGGACCTGCTCGGACAAGTGGATGGGTTGTTACTCGATCTGGGGGTCTCGTCACCACAACTGGATGAAGCCCGACGTGGCTTCAGCTTCCGTGCAGAGGGGCCGCTCGACATGCGAATGGACCCGACATCGGGCCAATCCGCAGCCGACTGGCTTCAATCGGTGGACGAACAAACTTTGAGGAAGGTGTTGAAAGAATTTGGTGAAGAGCGATTCGCCGGGCGCATTGCCCGGGCGATTGTCGCTGCGCGCGAGTCGGCGCCGATTCTTGCGACCACAGAGCTGGCGGACCTCGTCAGCAAGGTCGTGCCCGCACCGAAACCAAGACGTCACCCCGCAACGAAAACCTTTCAGGCAATTCGCATCTTCATCAACCGGGAGCTGGATGAGCTCAAGATGGCGCTCGAGGCAACGATCGATGTGTTGGCGCCAGGCGGACGACTCGCCGTAATCAGCTTTCACTCGCTCGAGGACCGGGTGGTCAAGCGTTTCATGCGTGATGCATCACGAGAACCAGTGCAGTACCGCGGGCTGCCGGACATCCCGAGGGAATTCCGGCCCCTGTTGAAAACGATTGGCAAGGCAATTGCCCCGTCCGATGCTGAAGTGGCAGCCAATCCACGTGCGCGCAGTTCACGGCTGCGTGTTGCGGAGCGTATGTCATGAATTTCACGACGGGAAAACAACCCTTCGTTTTGACGATGGTATTTGCCGTTGTCTGCGTGATGTCGGCGATTGCGCTTATCTATACGAAGCACGAATCGAGAAAGCGCTTTGTCGAACTGGAGCAACTGACGACGGAGCGCGACGAACTGAATATCGAATGGGGTCAGTTACAGATCGAGCAAAGCACCTGGGCGACGCATGCGCGTATCGAACAGGTTGCCGCGGACGAGCTGTCCCTGGTGCGGCCGAAGCCGACAGAAATCTACGTCATTGAAGAACAATGAGTCGCGGCGCAAAGACAAAACAGCAGACTGCCCGGAATTTCACAGGCAGGTTGTCACTGGTGATTGTGTTCTTTGCGATCGCGGCCAGTGCGTTGCTCGCGCGCGCCGTGCATCTGCAGGTCTTCAACACTGACTTCCTGAACCAGCAGGCTGACACCCGGCACCTGCGGAACGAAAAGATTACTGCGCATCGCGGATCGATTACCGATCGAAACGGCGAACCGCTCGCGATCAGCACGCCGGTCGACAGCGTCTGGGCGAACCCGCAGGAACTGGCGGCTGCAGTCGATCGAGTCCCTGAACTCGCCCGGGTACTTGAAATAGACGGCGACCAACTCATGCGGCGCATCACGCGGAGCATGGACAGGGAGTTTCTGTATCTCAAACGTCACCTGAGTCCGCAGCAGGCAGACCGGGTGCTCGCGATGAAGCTGCCAGGCGTCAATGCTTTACGTGAATACCGCCGTTATTACCCGGCCGG
>CAZVWF010000009.1:2894-49829 GCA_964630795.1 uncultured Woeseia sp.
CCACCTGGTTGGTTTTACGAATATCGATGATGATGGCCAGGAAGGTCTGGAACTTGCTTTCAATCACTGGCTGTCAGGTGAGTCCGGCGCCAAACGGGTACTGAAAGATCGCCTGGGGAGAGCGGTCGAAAACGTTGCGAGCATCAAGCCGCCGCGGCACGGCCGTGACTTGCGCTCCAGCATCGACCTGAGACTGCAATACGTGGCCTATCGAACATTGAAAGGGGCCATTCGGCAACACAAAGCGGAGTCCGGCTCCGTCGTTATCCTCGATATTGATACCGGTGAAGTGCTGGCGATGGTCAACCAGCCTTCCTACAACCCGAATGATCGTTCGCAGTATTCGGCAGAGCGTTATCGCAATCGCGCCATTACCGACATCTTTGAGCCGGGTTCGAGTATCAAACCGCTGATCACGGCAGCAGCGCTGGAGAGTGGGCGTTACCGGGCGAGCAGCATGATCGATACCTCGCCCGGCTACATCGTCGTCGGGCCCAAGCGCATCGCGGACAACAACGATCTCGGACGCGCGAGCATGACGACCATCCTGTCCCGTTCGAGCAATGTCGGTTTCACGAAGATTGCCATGTCGCTGGAATCGGACCAGCTCTGGCAGACGATGACGCGATTCGGTCTGGGTTCGTTGACGTCCAGCGGATTCCCGGGTGAGTCGGCAGGACTGCTGACCCACTACGACGACTGGCGACAGATCACACAGGCGACGCTGGGCTACGGCTACAGCGTATCGGTGACGCCGCTGCAACTGACACAGGCCTATGCTGCACTGGGTGGCAACGGTTACATCCGGCCCGTTTCGCTGGTCGCACTCGATCAGCCGAACGACGGGCAACGCATCATCACCGATGACACCGCGCAGTCAGTCCGCACCATGATGGAAGTGGTTGTGCAGCCTGGCGGCACGGGTAGTGAAGCGGGTGTAACGGGCTATCGGGTGGCCGGAAAGACCGGAACATCGTGGAAGGCCGCGCCGGGTGGATATTCAGAAGACAAATACTTTTCGATCTTTGCCGGGTTCGCGCCGGCGAGTGACCCCAAACTTGCCGCCGTCGTCATCATCGACGAACCGACCGGCGATCTTTATTACGGTGGTGATGTCGCTGCGCCGGTATTCGGTGACGTCATGGCCGAGTCGCTTCGCCTGATGGCCATTCCACCGGACGCGTTGCCGACGGCGTCCGGCGACGGCGTCATACAGGCCATGAGTCAATGAGCATGCCGGCAGAACTCGTTGACAACTCTGTCACTGTCGAAAAATTACTTGATGGATTAGCGCCTGCGCCAGCGATTGGTATCACCGGTATTGCCGCTGATTCACGCAAGGTAAGACCGGGCTATCTGTTTCTCGCTTGCCAGGGCGCGACTTCGCATGGGTTGGATTTTGTCGCGCAGGCTGAGTCGGCGGGTGCCGCCGCGATTGCCTGGGATGCATCGACCGGCAGTGCGACCGAATCCGACCTGCCGATGATTGCGGTCGACGGACTCGCGACACATCTCGGTCAAATTGCCAATCGTTGGTACAACAGCCCGTCCAGCACCGTCAAGGTGACTGGCGTGACGGGTACCAACGGAAAAACGACGGTTGCTTATCTCGTTGCGCAGGCGTTGATGAAACTCGATCAGCGTTGCGGTTACATCGGCACGCTGGGCAACGGCATCGAGCAAATCGGTGGCGATGATTCAATGACGACACCCGCTTGCCTCGATCTGCACAACACGTTGGCGGCATTCCGTGACGACCGTACAACACATGCAGCGATGGAGGTTTCGTCGCATGCGATAGAGCAGTCGCGCATCGATGGCATTACTTTTGACTCGGCGATCTTCACGAACCTGAGCCGGGATCACATCGATTATCACGGTTCGATGCAGGCGTACTTTGAATCGAAGGCGGCGCTGTTTCTCGATCGCGACGTCAGGAATCGGATCGTCAGCCTGGATACCGATTACGGCGTCGAACTCGCGAACCGTTGTGGTGCAAACGTCGTCACCGTTTCCAGCCATCGCGACCGCGTCGCCAATGGCCGACCCCACGTGTTCGTCAGGTCGGTCGTTGCTGACGCAGCCGGCTCGACCGTTGGTATCCGAAGCTCCTGGGGTGAGACCGAATTACATGTGCCGCTGCCGGGCGACTTCAATGTCGCTAACGCTTTGCAGGTGTTCGCATTGTTGCTCTGTAATGACGTACCCATCGACGAAGCAAACGCGGCTATCAGCAAGGTCAATGCACCTCCTGGGCGTATGGAGCGGGTCAATTCGTCGATTGATGATGGCGCGCCGCTTGTCTACGTCGACTATTCGCACACGCCGGCGAGTCTCGAAGCTGCGCTCAAGGCACTGCGACTGCATTGTCCGGGCCAGCTTTGGTGTGTCTTTGGTTGCGGCGGTGATCGGGATCGCGGCAAGCGACCCATGATGGGACGTGTGGCCGAGCGCCTGGCCGATTATGCGATTGTCACCAGCGATAACCCGCGCACGGAACCGCCGGGACAAATCATTGACGACATTCTGAATGCGATGGGAGACGGCACGACGGCAATCAGCGACCGTGCCGAAGCCATCATGCATGCCATCAATAACGCCGGCAGCGACGATATCGTCCTGATCGCTGGTAAAGGGCACGAGAACTACCAGGTCATCGGCGACGAAACGATTTCGTTCTTGGATTCTGGCGTCGCGAAGGAATGCCTGGGGGCGAGGAGCTCGACAGGCAAATGATGACGAGCACTTTGTCCAATGCGGCGGAATACATGCACGGAACCCTGCACGGTGAAGACGTGCAATTCAGGGGCGTTAGCACCGACACACGTTCACTGCGCGCAGGCGAATTATTCGTTGCATTGCATGGCCCGAATTTTGACGGCGAAGCATTCCTGGAGCAGGCGGCCAGCAAGAAAGCAGCGGGTGCAGTGATATCCCATTCAGTCGACGCCGGTCTGTCGACGATTGTCGTCGATGACACGCTGAAGGCGCTGGGTGACCTCGGTGCGGCGTGGCGCGGACAAATGCCGGCGACAGTGATCGGAATCACCGGTAGCAATGGCAAGACCACGTTGAAGGAATTGCTATCGAGTTGTCTGTCGATGAATGCCGAGACCCTGGCCACACACGGTAATCTCAATAATGAAATAGGCGTGCCGCTGATGCTGTTGCGCATGCGCGAAAGCCATCGCTACGCAGTGATCGAGATGGGCGCTAATCACCACGGCGAAATCGGCTACCTGACATCACTGGCTGCGCCCAGGGTTGTTGCCATTACCAACGCAGCACCTGCTCACCTCGAAGGGTTCGGGTCCGTGGAAGGTGTCGCCAAGGCAAAGAGCGAAATCCTGACCGGTGGGCCGGAGCCGGACTTTGCGGTCCTCAATGCGGACGACGATTACTTCGAATACTGGAAGGAGAAAGTCGGTGGCGCGCAGGTCGTGACCTTCGGGCTGAGCGCCGATGCCGATTTTCGGGCCAGTCAAATTTCGCCCACCGGTGAAGGCTACGAATTCACGCTGCACATGCCGGGGAAGCAAATGGATGTGAGGTTGTCACTCGCCGGCAAGCACAACGTCCTGAATGCCTGCGCTGCGGCAGCAATCGCGCACTGCCTGGGTGTGGGAGAGATCCAGATTCGTGAAGGCCTGGAAGCGGGTGCGCCGGTTGGCGGGAGACTGCAGCCGGTCGAAAGTGCCAGCGGAGCCATCTTGTTCGATGACAGCTACAACGCCAATCCGGTCAGCGTACAGGCAGCGGCAGAGTTCCTGGCCGCGCAGGAGGGTGAAAGCTGGCTGGTGCTCGGTGATATGGCGGAGCTAGGCGGTGACGCCGAGCTCCTGCACGCGCATACCGGCTGGGTTATTCGGGAAGCCGGTATCAGCAACCTGCTGGCGACCGGTCCGCTTTCGCGCAAGACAGTCGAGTCTTTCGGTGAAGGCGGTCACTGGTTCGAGACTGTCGGGGCACTGAATGACGCATTGCGGCAGCAGATTTCCATGGGAGACGTCGTGCTCGTAAAAGGATCCCGGTCCATGGGCATGGAGCGCGTCGTCCATGCGCTGGTGGATAAAGCAGACGAAGCGAGGAGCGCTTAAAAATGTTGCTTTATCTCACCAACTATCTCGCCGAATTCGAATCCGCTTTTAACGTGTTCAACTACCTGACCATGCGCGCCATACTCGGTGCGCTCACGGCACTGGTGATCTGTTTTGTCATCGGGCCGCGAATGATCGAGCGCCTGAGCACCAACCAGGGTGGCCAGCCGGTCAGGTCTGATGGACCGGATACACACATTGTTAAAGCCGGTACGCCGACGATGGGTGGCGCGCTGATTCTGACGGCAATCGTCATTAGCACTGTGCTGTGGGTTGACCTCGAGAACCAGTACGTGTGGGTCGTACTGTTCGTCACGCTCGCGTTCGGCGTGATCGGTTATGTCGATGACTACAAAAAGCTGATCCTCCAGGACCCGAAGGGACTGTCTGCTCGACAGAAGCTCTTCTGGCAGGCGGCGGCCGCGCTCATCCCGGCGGTCTCGCTATATATGATGAGAACCGACGAGATCAGCACGTCGCTTCTGATTCCCTATTTTCCCGACCTGTGGGTGCCGCTTGGCATGTTCCAGGTTGTTATCACGTTTCTTTTCATTGTCGGTTTCTCCAATGCCGTAAACCTGACGGACGGGCTCGACGGCCTGGCCATCATGCCAACGGTCATGGTCGGCGGTGCGCTCGGCGTTTTCGCCTACGTTACCGGCAATACGAATTTCTCTGAGTACCTGGGTATTCCGTACGTGGCCGGAACCGGAGAGATCCTTGTATTTTGTGCTGCCCTCGGTGGCGCGGGACTTGGATTCCTCTGGTTCAACACGTACCCGGCGCAGGTATTCATGGGCGATATAGGTGCACTTTCGCTTGGTGCAGCTCTGGGTGTTGTAGCGGTTGTCGTTCGGCAGGAAATTGTGCTCGCAATCATGGGCGGAGTATTCGTCGTCGAAACCGTATCAGTGATGATTCAGGTGGCGTCTTTCAAACTGACCGGAAAGCGTGTTTTCCGAATGGCGCCGCTACACCACCATTTTGAGCTGAAAGGCTGGGCCGAGCCGAAAGTGATTGTTCGCTTCTGGATCATCACCTTTATCCTGGTGCTGATCGGCCTTGCAAGTCTCAAGATCCGATGAGCGCGGCAGCCAAAAGAAACCCGGCGGCAATGCGCTCGGCAGCGAAAAAAGACGTGGTCTTCGGCCTCGGTAAGACAGGTTTGTCCGTGGCACGTTACCTGGCAAGAAACGATGTGGACGCGATTTACATCGATAGCCGCGATGAGCCGCCTGGCATCGACGAGCTTCACGAGATCTGCCCGGATGCGGAGCTACATACCGGTAACGTGCCAACGGAGCTCCTGGAGGGTGCGGCACGGGTCATTGCCTCGCCGGGCATTGCAGATTCGGACCCGCTCATCATGGCTGCCCGTAAGGCTGGTGTGGATGTTGTGAGCGACATCGAACTGTTTGTCGATGAGGTCGAAGCACCGATCATCGCAATTACCGGGTCGAACGGGAAAAGCACGGTTACGACACTGCTTGCGCTGATGTGTGATGCGTCGGGGAAGAAGGTTCTTGCCGGCGCCAACCTGGGTGAGCCGGCGCTCGATCTGCTGGTCGAGGACACGCCAGATTTCTATGTGCTCGAATTGTCGAGCTTCCAGTTGCAAAGAACACGGCATCTGCCTGCCGCGGTTTCGGTGCTGCTGAACGTTTCGCCGGATCATCTCGACTGGCACGAAGATGAAGCGGAATACAGGGCCGCCAAGTATCGAATCTTCGAACAGGCGGAAGCCATCGTCTTCAATCGCAACGAAGACGATACCAAGGCGCAGTTACCGGGCAATGTGCCTGCATTGAGTTTCGGGCTGGGCGCGCCGGACCACGATGAATACGGCCTGGTATCCGATGCCGGTGATGTCTTCCTGGCGCATGGCAAACATTTGTTGCTGGCGGCATCCGATCTCGCACTTGTCGGCACGCACAACCAGGCAAACAGTCTCGCGGCCCTGGCAGCCGGCCAGCTCATGGGGCTGGACATGACCGCCATGTTGCAGATGCTGCATGAATTCCCCGGCCTGCCACACCGAATGCAGAAAGTCGGTGAGTCTCGCGGTATTCGTTATATCAATGATTCCAAGGCCACCAACGTCGGTGCCGCGATCGCTGCTGTCGATTCGGTGCAGGGTGTGGTCGTTCTGATCGCCGGCGGGCAGGGTAAGGGCGCTGACTTTGACCGCCTGGCGAAGTCGACTTGCGGGCATATCCGTGTCGCCATCCTGATTGGCGAAGACGCGCCGAAACTGGAAGCGGCATTCGCCGACCTGGCACCGACCGAGCGCGCTGCCGATATGCATACGGCCGTCCGCAAGGCGTCGGAACTGGCTGAAACGGGCGACACTGTCCTTCTGGCGCCGGCATGCGCAAGTTTTGATCAGTACCCGAATTACATGGCGCGCGGTGAAGATTTCGCCGGAGCGGTGGAGGCGTTGGCGGTATGACAATCGGCAGCGTAACAATGCCTTTCCCGGTCCGCCTGAGGAGCGCGATCAAGATCGATGCGGTCCTGCTGGGGGTTTCGCTGACCTTGTTATTTGGCGGCTTGATTGTGCTGGCATCAGCATCGATTTCGGCAGCAGATAACGCGGCCAGTGATCCTTTCTACTACGTCAGTCGCCAGGCCGTGGCAGCCATTATCGGTGCCGTTGCAGGGTTTGTCTGCCTGTTTATTCCGATGACGTTCTGGCGCAGTACGGGTCCGTTGATGTTGCTGATCGCGTTCGGTCTCCTCGTCGTCGTTCTCGTTCCCGGTATTGGTTACACCGCCAACGGCAGCACGCGCTGGATCCGCCTTGGCTTCCTCAACCTGCAGGCATCGGAACTGGCGCGCCTGTGCCTGATGATTTACCTGGCCGGATACCTCGTCCGCCATAACAAGACCGTGCGCGAGCAGCTCTCCGGCTTTGCAAAGCCGATGATCGTATTGTCCCTGGCCTGTTGTCTTCTGCTCGCGGAGCCGGACCTGGGTGCCGCCATCGTGCTCTTCGCTATCGCGTTCGCAATGATGTTTGTCGCCGGCGCACGATTACTGGACTTCTCTTTTTTCCTGGGGCTTGCGGCCGTCGGCGTTACGATTCTGACCGTTACGCGCGAGTATCGTCTCGAACGGCTGACCGGTTTCCTCGACCCCTGGGCGGATCCTTACGACAAAGGTTTCCAGCTCACGCAATCGCTGATCGCGATCGGTCGCGGTGAGTGGTTTGGCGTCGGGCTTGGGGACAGCGTTCAGAAACTCTTTTATTTGCCGGATGCGCACACCGACTTCGTGTTTGCCGTCTACGCAGAGGAATTTGGCCTGCTCGGCTCGTTTGTGATGATCGTTCTTTTCGGCGTTTTGCTCTGGCGCATCTTCAAGCTGGGCATCCGCGCCGCCAATCTCGAACGATTCTTCGAGGCCTACCTGGCCGTCGGAATCGGCACCTGGATCGGGTTGCAGGTATTCATCAACATCGGCGTCAACATGGGCCTGCTGCCGACGAAGGGCCTGACGTTGCCACTGGTCAGTTACGGACGCTCGAGCCTGATCATCGCGATGGTCAGCCTCGGCATCCTGTTCCGCATTCATCACGAACTGGAGGTCGATGGCCCGCCGCCGAATCGGCATCAGAAAGCCCGCAAGAAAGCGAGGTCGCGATCATGAGTGATCGACCGATCCTGATTATGGCGGGCGGCACCGGTGGTCACGTATACCCGGCGCTGGCGGTCGCGCGCGCCTTGCAGGCGGAGTCGCGCGAAGTAGTCTGGCTGGGCACGCATCGGGGACTAGAATCCCGCGTCGTGCCGGATGCAGGTATACCGATTGAATGGGTCGCAATCAGCGGTTTGCGTGGCAAAGGCGCTGCCACCTTGTTACTGACGCCGTTTCGACTTGCGTACGCACTGTGGCAGTCGCTCCTGGTCATGTTCAAGCATCGCCCGTCAGCGGTGCTGGGAATGGGTGGCTTTGTGAGCGGCCCCGGCGGTCTTGCAGCCTGGCTGACCCGCCGCCCCCTCGTCATTCACGAACAAAATGCCGTTGCTGGTTTAACGAATCGTCTTCTGGCGCGTCTTGCCCGGGTTGTGCTGCAGGCCTTCCCGGGCAGTTTTAATTCCCGAAAAGCGGTGGACACTGTCGGCAACCCGGTACGGGTCGACATCGCGGCTATCGAAGACCCGGACCTGAGACTTGCTGATCGGGCGGGCCCGGTACGCCTCCTGGTGCTGGGTGGCAGCCAGGGCGCGCTCGCGCTCAACGAGTCCGTACCTGCCGCACTGGCGTTGCTGGCCGAGGACATGCGGCCCTTCGTCAGGCACCAGACGGGCGCCGGCACGGCAGATGCAGCACGTGACGCTTACGAACAGCATGGCATCGAGGCGAACCTCGAGCCCTTTATTGAAGACATGGCCGCGGCTTATGCCTGGGCCGATCTTGTGATTTGCAGAGCTGGCGCGCTCACGGTCGCCGAATTGTCGGCGGCCGGCCTGCCCGCAATCTTTGTGCCGTATCCGGCAGCAGTCGACGATCATCAGACGGCGAATGCCTGTCCGATGGTCGATGCGGGTGCCGCCGAGATTCTGCAGCAGTCGGAAATGACCAATGAATCGCTGGCAAGTCTTTTACGGCGATTCCTAGGGAATCGAAACGAATTGCGTACGCGTGCGAGGAAAGCACGGGCCCTCGCGGTTCCTGACTCGTTGCTGCGCATCAAAAACCACTGCCTGGCAGCGGCAGGAGCGGCGTCATGATCCAGCGTATGCGCCGAATCAATTGCGTGCACTTCATCGGTATCGGTGGATCCGGCATGTCCGGCATTGCTGAGGTCATGCTGAGCCTTGGCTACGAAGTGCAGGGCTCCGACCTGAAACGCAACAGCGCGGTAAAACGACTCGAGTCGCACGGCGCCCATGTGTTCAAGGGTCACGATGCAGCACACATCACGAAGGCGGACGCGGTTGTCGTGTCCAGCGCTGTCGATGAATCGAATCCCGAAGTGGTCGCTGCACGTGAGGCGTTGTTACCGGTCGTACAGCGCGCCGAGATGCTCGCCGAATTGATGCGTTTTCGATATTCGATTGCCGTCGCGGGCACGCACGGCAAGACCACGACCACCAGTCTCGTCGCGAGTGTCCTGGCAGAGGGCGGGCTCGACCCGACTTTCGTGATCGGCGGTCGACTCAAGAGCGCGGACGCGAATGCGCGGCTCGGCCAGGGCGATTACCTCGTCGCTGAGGCTGACGAAAGCGATGCGTCTTTCGTTCACCTGAAGCCGATGCTGGCCATCGTGACCAACATCGATGCCGACCACATGTCGACTTACGAAGGCGACATCGAGCGGCTGCGCAGCAGTTTCGTCGAGTTCCTGCACAACCTGCCGTTTTACGGCCTCGCAATCGTCTGCACTGACGACGAGGGCGTCGTCGATGTGCTGGGTCAGGTTGGACGATCGGTTGTTACTTACGGCGTCGACAGTGAGGCCGACATTCGTGCCGAGAACATCGTCTTTGATCGTGGCACAACGTCATTCGATGTCCTGCGCGCCGGAAGCGACACGCCACTGCCTATCACGCTCCGGCTTCCCGGCCTGCATAACGTACGCAATGCGCTGGCAACCATAGCTGTAGCGGCTGAATTACAGGTCAGCGACCAGGCTGTGATGACGGCACTGGAACAGTTCGAAGGGATCGATCGGCGCTTCCAGAGCCTCGGCGAGGTTCGCACCAGGAAAGGTACGATTCTGATGGTCGATGACTATGGTCATCACCCGACGGAAATTGCAGCGACCATTGACGCCGCGCGTGCCGGTTGGCCGGGCAGACGTATCGTGCTTGCTTTTCAGCCGCACCGATATTCGCGTACCCGCGACCTGATGGACGATTTTTCCACGGTGCTCAGTGAAGTGGATATTCTTGTTTTACTTGAGGTTTTTGCCGCAGGTGAGGATCCAGTCGCCGGCGCCGATGGTCGCGCCATTGCGCGCGCCGTTCGCGGTCGCGGCGGTGTCGAGCCGGTATTTGTGGAGTCCCTCGAAGACTTGCCCGCGACGCTGGAAGGCCTCGTTGCTGACGGCGACATCGTACTGACGATGGGGGCGGGTGACATTGGCGCATTTGCTGCCGGCCTGCCGGAATTGCTGGCGCACGGCCCGCAACTGAAGGTGCAGAAATGATGCCCGCGCTGCAGACACCCGATGCGGTCGGTGAAAGACTCGAGAACGAACCCATGAGTCGTCACACGTCATGGCGCGTAGGTGGCCCGGCCGAAATATTCTTCAGGCCGGCCAGCGTCGATGATCTCGCACGGTTCCTTTCTGAACTCAATGCCGATGTGCCCGTCTTTTGGTTTGGGCTCGGCAGCAACCTGCTGGTCCGTGATGGCGGTTTGCCCGGCGTCGTAATTGCCGCAGCGGGTATCTTCACCGAGCTTGAACAGACAGAAGCGCTGACCGTACGTGCTGGTGCCAGCGTGCCGTGTACTCAACTGGCACGCCAGTGCATTCGCCGGGGGCTCGGCCCCTCCGAATTCTTCGCCGGGATTCCGGGTACGTTGGGCGGTGCGCTGGCGATGAACGCCGGTGCACACGGAAGCGAGACCTGGGAGCGTGTGCGGTCAGTCACCACCATCGATCGTCGCGGTGATTTGCACGATCGCACACCCGACGAGTACGAAATCGCCTACCGCAGTGTGAAGGGTCCGGCGGATGAGTGGTTCGTCGGCGCTGAACTTCAGTTTGAGCCGGATGCGAATCCGAGTATGGATACGCTAAAGAAAATGCTGGCACGCCGCAAGGATACGCAGCCACTCGGATTACCAAGCTGCGGTTCCGTATTCCGCAATCCACCGGACGACCATGCGGCACGCCTGATCGAATCCTGCGGCCTGAAGGGCTGTCGGATCGGCGAAGCGGAGGTTTCCGGGAAGCACGCCAACTTCATTATCAATCGCGGCGATGCGACGGCGCTCGACGTGGAAAACCTGATCCTGCACGTGCAACAAACCGTATCCGATACCACTGGCATCGAGCTTGTTCTCGAAGTCCGCGTGGTCGGGCAGGAGGCGTCATGACGGCGGCGCTGGCGGATCGACGGGTGGTTGTCGCGGATGCGTCGGATTTCGGGCGCGTGGCTGTCATGTATGGCGGTGACTCGAACGAGCGCGATGTGTCGCTTGCCACAGGCAAGGCAGTATTGGATGCGCTGCAGTCGCGCGGTATCGACGCCGAAGGCTGGGACCCGGCAGAGCGCAGCCTCATGGAGTTTGCCGGTGCCGGATTCGACCGGGTCTGGATTGCATTGCATGGTCCGGGCGGCGAAGACGGCGCATTGCAGGGTGCACTCGAGTGGTTGGAGACTCCCTACACCGGCAGCGGTGTGATGGCATCCGCACTCGCGATGGACAAGATTCGCAGCAAACGTTTGTTTGCGGCCGCAGGAGTAGATACACCGAGGTTCGTCACCCTGAACAAACCGGGTGACGCGAATATTGCTGCCGAGGAGCTCGGCTTCCCGATGGTCGTAAAGCCGTCCGGGCAGGGTTCGAGTGTTGGCATTGGCATGGTGTTCGAAGCGGGCGACCTGGCGGACGCCGTCGAACTGGCGTTGAGCTTTGGGGGGGCGGCACTCGCGGAAGCTTGTGTCATCGGCACCGAATCCACGGTGACGGTATTGCAAGGACAGGCGCTGTCGAGTATTCGGATCGAAACACCACGCGCCTTCTACGATTACCGTGCCAAGTACGAATCCGAGAAGACCGAGTACTTCTGTCCCGGCACCGATGATGCGGAACTTGAACAACGCTTTCACGATGCGGCTGTTGCTGCGTTCGCCGCGCTCGGTTGTTCCGGATGGGGCCGGGTCGACTTCATGACCGGTGACGACGGCAATCCGCAAGTCATCGAAATCAACACGGTTCCCGGGATGACGAGTCACAGCCTTGTGCCGATGGCAGCCCGGGAAGCAGGTATCGAATTCGCCGAGCTGTGCTGGCGGGTGCTCGAAACGAGCATCGCCGAAAAGCAGGCAGTTGAAATGGGGGTGGCAGCCAATGACGCGTAAGCAAGCCCGGCGGCGCAAACAAAAACCGCAAAAGAACATTCGGATGCCGTCGCTGCCTTTCAAGGGCATTTCCATACTGCTGGCGGCGCTGGCGGTGATAGCCCTCAGTTACCACTTCAGTGCAGAGATGCTCGATCGGCCGATTACGTTGATCACGATCGACGGGCCATTTCAGCGCGTGACCGCATTACAAATCGAAGAGGCTATCAGCGACGAGCTTGGCACAGGTTTCTTCAGCGCGAACCTCAAGACCATCCGCCAGCAAATCGTGGCGCTTGAATGGATTGATGAAGCAAAGGTGGCGCGCCGCTGGCCGGGCACCTTGACGATTAGTGTAACCGAACAGATTCCCGCGGCTATCTGGGGTGATCGCGGATTACTGAATACCCGCGGTGACCTGTTCGTCACAGACGCACGACATGTGCCGGCTGAGTTACCGAAGCTGCGAGGACCGAAGGGTCAGTCGGCGACTGTTGCGCAACGCTATCTCGATATCAAGGACCGCCTCCTGCCGACCGGGCTGGACGTGCGGGAAGTCGTGCTGGATGCACGCGGTGCTTGGGGATTGACCCTGGGCAATGGCATCGATGTGCGGCTGGGACGACGTGAGGTCGACGAACGTGCGCGGCTCTTTCTCGATGTGGCAGCCAGCATCGTGTCGAGTCGCGAAGCCGAGATTGAATTCGTCGATATGCGCTACAGCAATGGCTTCACGATTGGCTGGAAGAACGGGTCACGTTCGCCCGTTGACAATACTGAACCCACAGAAGGCGGCATAGTGGCCGAGCTCCGAAATTGAACAAGAAAAGTGAAAAGAACCTGATCGTTGGTCTCGACATTGGAACGTCGAAGGTTGTCGCAATCGTTGGCGAAGTCAGCGAAGACGGTGAGATCGAAGTGGTCGGTATCGGTACGCATCCGTCACGTGGCCTGAAAAAAGGCGTGGTGGTAAATATCGAATCGACGGTGCATTCGATTCAGCGTGCGGTCGAAGAGGCCGAGCTTATGGCAGGCTGCGACATTCACTCAGTCTACGCGGGTATCGCCGGCAGCCACGTTCGCAGCCTGAACTCACATGGCATTGTCGCGATTCGCGACAAGGAAGTGAGTGACGGTGACGTGGACCGGGTGATCGACGCAGCCGGCGCTGTGGCTATTCCGGCCGATCAGAAAATCCTGCACATCCTGCCGCAGGAATTCCTGATCGACAGCCAGGAGGGCATTCGCGATCCCATTGGGATGTCCGGCGTACGTCTCGAGGCGAAAGTGCACATGGTGACGGGCGCCGTCAGCGCAGCGCAAAACATTGTCAAGTGTGTGCAACGCTGCGGCCTCGAGGTCGATGACATCGTGCTCGAGCAATTGGCATCGAGTTACTCGGTGCTGACCGAGGATGAGAAAGAGCTTGGCGCCTGCATCGTCGACATTGGCGGTGGAACGACTGACCTCGCGGTCTTCCTCGGTGGCGCCATTCAGCATACGGCGGTGATTCCGATTGCGGGCGACCAGGTCACTAACGACATCGCTGTGTCGATGCGCACGCCGCTGCAGTACGCCGAAGAGATCAAGATCAAGTACGCCTGTGCGTTGTCGCAACTGGCGAACCCCGACGAAACTATCGAGGTACCAAGCGTTGGCGACCGACCGCCGCGACGGCTGGCCCGCCAGACGCTTGCCGAGATCGTCGAGCCACGATTCGAAGAGTTGTTCGGGCTCGTGCGGGATGAGCTTCGCAGGAGTGGCTTCGAAGAGTTGATTGCAGCAGGCATCGTCATTACGGGCGGCAGCGCCAAGATGGAAGGCGCCGTCGAACTGGCCGAGGAAGTATTTCATGTGCCGGTGCGCCTGGGCGCGCCGCAGTACGTCGTTGGATTGCATGAAGTCATCAAGAACCCGATTCATGCGACCGGTGTCGGGCTATTGCTCTACGGCTACGAAAACATCATGCGCCGTGGCAATCGGGCATCCCGGGTCGGCGGCAGCATTGGTGACATGTGGAGCCGGATGAAAGCCTGGTTCCAGGGACAGTTTTGACGCATCAGTTTTATGTGGAGGCTTCTCCAGAAGAGAAGCAATTTTTAATCGAGTGAGACGAAAGTTCGAAACAGGGAGCGGAGACAAATATGTTTGAATTAATGGATGCACACAGCCAAAGCGCGGTCATCAAGGTGATCGGCGTCGGCGGCGGCGGCGGCAATGCGGTTGCCCACATGGTGAATTCCGGCATCGAGGGTGTCGACTTCATCTGTGCCAATACGGACGCCCAGGCACTGAACAGTGCACGGGTGCGAACGGCATTGCAGATTGGCTGCAATATCACGAAGGGACTGGGCGCAGGCGCAGACCCCGACATCGGTCGCCAGGCGGCCATGGAAGACCGGGATCGTATCCAGGAAGTGATCGAGGGGGCGGACATGCTCTTTATCACGGCCGGTATGGGCGGCGGTACGGGCACCGGTGCGACGCCTGTCGTTGCACAGGTCGCCAAGGAGCTCGGGATCCTCACAGTGGCGGTCGTGACGAAGCCTTTCGAGATGGAAGGCGCAAAGCGATTGACGCTTGCTGATCAGGGCATTGGCGAACTCGGCAAGTACGTGGATTCGCTGATTACTATTCCGAATGAGAAATTGCTGACCGTACTGGGTAGTGAAACGACCCTGCTTGATGCGTTTCGCTCGGCGAACCAGGTTCTGCAGGGTGCAGTGCAGGGCATCGCGGAACTGATCACAAGGCCCGGTCTGATCAACGTCGACTTTGCCGACGTTCGTACGGTCATGGCCGAGATGGGCATGGC
The DNA here is from genome assembly GCA_964630795.1 of uncultured Woeseia sp. GTDB lineage: Bacteria > Pseudomonadota > Gammaproteobacteria > Steroidobacterales > Woeseiaceae > SZUA-117. The sequence goes on from CAZVWF010000009.1 coordinate 17,825, forward strand.
AATGATGGGATCGGGTTCGTCTTCCGGGGAGGATCGTGCGCGCGAGGCGGCGGAAGCAGCCGTGTCCAGCCCGCTGCTGGAAGACATCAACCTGGCCGGTGCGAACGGTATCCTGGTGAACGTGACGGCAGGTATGGATCTCGCCATTGGCGAATTCCAGGAAGTCGGCAACACGGTCAAGGAGTTTGCTTCCGACGACGCCACGGTCGTGGTCGGAACGGTCATTGATCCGGACATGGCGGATCGCATTCGGGTCACGGTTGTCGCAACCGGCCTTGGCCAGCATGCGGCCCAGGCTGGATCGCCGATGCGTGTGGTCAAGAAGACCTCTGCGCACGCAGAACCGGACTATGGAACGCTCGATAAGCCGACGGTGCAACGGAAGCGTGCTGTCGGTGACGGGTTGGAGGAAGGCGGCCTGCAGGAAGACCTGCTGGATATTCCGGCTTTCCTGAGGCGCCAGGCAGACTGAGCGATGGCGTGCTGATCGCGCCTTACTCACTCGTCGCGGTTAGCTAGGCGGTGCCATCAAGCTCCGCTCCGGCCGGCCAGGCCGGCGACCCCGGGCCGGCCCGGTTTGGTTTCCCCCCGGTGCCCCAGGTGGAAGAGGGTTACCCGTGATAGCCTTCCGCATTAATTGCCTGAGGGAGCATCCGTAAGCCATTGAATATGGGGGCGGTTTTTCGCAAATGCTTCGACAACGCACACTGAAAACTGCAATCCGCGCCACCGGCGTAGGACTGCACACGGGCGAGAAAGTCTATATGACGCTGCGTCCTGCCGCCGAGAATGCCGGCATCACATTTCGCCGTGTGGACCTCGATGAACCCGTGGACGTGCCGGCGGATCCGTGCCTGGTCGGCGAGACGATGCTCGGGACAACCCTGGTCAAGGACGGCGTCAAAGTCGCGACCGTTGAACACCTGATGTCTGCGCTGGCCGGCCTCGGCATCGACAATTTGCATGTCGATCTGTCGGCGCCTGAAGTCCCCATCATGGATGGCAGTGCAGGGCCCTTCGTTTTTCTGCTGCAGTCGGCCGGCATCGAGGAACAGAATGCGGCTAAAAAGTTTATCCGTATCAGGAAGAAGATCCGCGTCGAAGAAGAAGACAAGTGGGCCGAACTGACGCCCTTCAATGGCTTCAAAGTTAATTTCAGGATTGCGTTCAACCATCCTGTCTTTAACAAGCTCAGCCAGGATGCTTCGATTGATTTTTCATCGACGTCCTTCTTGAAGGAAGTCAGTCGTGCCAGAACGTTTTGTTTCCTTCGCGATGTTGAAGCATTACGTGCCAACAATCTGACACTGGGTGGCAGCATGGACAATGCCATCGTCCTTGATGATTACCGAATTCTGAATGAAGACGGACTGCGTTATTCCAACGAATTCGTCATCCATAAAATTCTCGATGCCATCGGCGACGTTTATCTGCTCGGCCATACCCTGATCGGGGAGTTTTCGGCACACAAGTCAGGCCATGACCTGAACAACAAGTTGCTGCGCGCATTGCTGAGCGACGAGACGGCCTGGGAAGAGGTAACGTTTAACGACCCCGCGAAAGCGCCGATCTCCTACGCGACGCCGGCCTACGCCTGATACCGGGCGCCATTGGAATGCCGCGCTCCCTCCGCATCGTACTGCTGATCGCCATTACATTCTTCCTGGCCGCCTGTTCGGTGGAACAGCCCGCTGTGACACAGGCTGAAGCCGGCAGCGTCAACGATCATGTAAGCTTTTACGGCGTCGGCAAAGTGGCGCGTTTCCAGCAGAACATGGATTCGACGTTTGAAGATATGGGTCCTGTGTTCTTCAGCGAAATCTTCATTGCCGCCGGCGGTGAGGTGACGGATGCGGAAGTTCGTTTTCCCGAGCCTTCCGGTGAAGCGCGCAAACTCGAATATCGCTACTCGGAGTCTGATGAGATCGGTGATGTCATGTACCTGAGCGGTATCGCAGAATCCAATGCGGCGATGGAGGCCGAATTTCCAACCGGAGCCTACGAATTCACCTTCAGTACGCCTGGCGGGGATGTTGTGGACAGCGTCGTCAGTTTCGCCGGGGGGAATTTTCCGACACAACCCGTCATCATTTTCGAACAGGGTGGTGAGCGAATAGCTTTCGATATGGTTGATGCCAATGAGGCACTGACCATTACCTGGCCACCGTTCACGGAAGGCGATGCCGATCCGAACGGGATACTCGACGACCTGATTTTCGTCGCGATTGATAGCTGCACGGTGGAGGACATCGTGCACAGTGGCCGCCCGTTCGAGAAAGAGGACTACCTGACGTTCCGCGCCGAGCGCTACGTCGTACCCGGTGGCACCCTGTTACCGGGCCAGACCTATGTCATGTATGTCGAGCATGCCTTGTTGCCGCATACGCAGCAGGACTACGGGATGCCTGCCTTCGCGACATTTGCCGCCTCGACGTATATGGACTTCACTACGACCGGCGAGACCGACCCCTCTTACTGCGGGTCGTCGTCGAACTAGATAAAAAGCGGCAGGACGACCTGGCGCCGGACAGGGGGAGCTATGAATCGGCAGCGCTGTGTGCTGTTTCTGTTGTTGATGCTATTTGCCGGATCCGCCAGCGCGTCGGATCGACCTAATGTCGTACTGATCATCGCCGACTACATGGGGTATGCCGACACCGAACCCTACGGTGCGAACGACATCCGAACGCCGTCTATCGGTCGTCTCGCGAGCGAAGGCGTCAGGTTCACGGACTTCTATGCGGCTGCACCGGTCTGCGGACCGGCACGTGCCGCGCTTTATACCGGCAAGTACCCGGCATCCATCGGATTCGAACAGAATATCCGGACCGTGGACGATGGCCTCAATGCATCTGTACCCACATTGTCCCGCTGGCTTAATGACGCCGGCTACCGAACGGCGCTCTTCGGCAAATGGCACCTCGGATATGGACAGGCGCACAGTCCGGCATCACATGGGTTCGAGACCTTTCTCGGCCATCTTCACTGGACGATCAGTTACTACAGTCACGTCAATGACCGCGGAGAACCGGGTCTTTACGATAATAACGGTCTTGTCGAGCGGGATGGATATCTCACCGACATTCTAAGTGACGAAGCCGCCGCCTTCGTTGCGCGGGACGATGGAAGGCCGTTCTTCATGACGCTGGCTTATAATGCTGCGCTGCCTCCCTACCAGCCCCCCGGACTGCCGGAGTCGCAATGGGACGAGGGGTGGAACGTCAATGAAGCTGCTCGTGAAGACGTTGTGCAAATGGTCGAACGGATGGATGAGGGCGTCGGCCGCGTGCTGGATGCCCTCGAGGAAACCGGCCAGGCCGACAACACGCTCGTGATCTACACGCATGATCACGGCGGCCGGCACCTGGTCAATCACGGGCCGCTTTTCCACGGCTTCGCCAATCTGTTCGAAGGTGGCATACGCATACCCGCCATTATTCGTTTTCCCGGCCGGTTGTATGCAGGAAGGACTGAAGCCATGCCGGGTATTGCGATGGACCTGACGGCGACCATCCTGGGCGCGACGGGTCTTGGTGAAATTGCCGACACGCTGGATGGCATCGATCTGTCGCCGTTACCCAGCGATCGTGCAGAACGGATACGCCGTCAGTTATTCTGGCAGGCAGACTTTTATGATTTCGGTAAGCAACGCGCCGTGCGCGATGGCCATTTCAAATACATCGAGCATGGCAACACGCAGTTCCTGTTCGACCTGCGAGAGGACACCGGAGAGCGTCGCAACCTGTTTCTCGAAGAACCCGGGCTGGCCGCTCGCCTGCGTGCCCGGCTGATCGAATGGCAGCGCAGCCAAGAAGACACACAAGGAGACCGGCTATGAAACTCATACGATTACTGCTGGTTTGGAGCCTGCTGACGGCTTGCCAGCCCGAAACGCCGGAAGCGCCTGAATCCGCTGTGCCAGGATCCGGCCAGCGGCCCAACATCCTCCTGATTGTTGCCGACGATCTTGGCTACACGGACCTGGGCGCTTTCGGTAGTGAAATACCGACACCGAATCTCGACACGCTCGCATATTCGGGCATCCGGTTTACCAACTTCCATACTGCATCCTGGTGTCAGCCGACCCGCGCAATGCTCATGACCGGTGCCGGTGCGGTGGAGACCATCGAGGAGTTGCCGCGCCTCGAGACCGGAAATCGAAATAACGTCCTGCGCAAGGACTGGGCGAACATGGCAGAGCTTTTGCAGGACGCCGGCTACCAGACGTTCATGTCCGGGAAGTGGGACCTGGGATTGGAAGACCGGTATCGCGTGGTCGAAAGCGGTTTCGATCGTTCGTTTGCATTGCTGGAAGGTGGCGGCAGTCACTTCGCAGAGTACTTCTGGGGTGAGCGTCTCTTTTACGAAGACGAGGGACGCCGACTGACGCTGGAGGATCTGCCGGAGGACTTCTACAGCACCGAGTTCTATACGACCCGAATGCTCGAGTACATCGAGTCTGCGGATGGCGACCGGCCCTGGTTCGGCTACCTGCCGTACACAGCGCCGCACTGGCCCTTGCAGGTACCGGATGACTGGCTGGATCGACATGCCGGAAAGTACGACGAGGGCTATGACATTCTGCGAAGAGACCGTATGCGCCGGGCTGCCGCACTGCGCGTGATGCCGGAAGGCGCAGAACCGGTCGGCTTTACACCGGTGGCGCCGCCCTGGGACGAATTATCGGAAGCGCTCCAGCAAAAGTATTCGAGGGCCGAGGAAATCTACGCGTCGATGATCGAGTACATGGATATGAGCATTGGCCGGATCGTCGACCACCTCGAATCGACGGGTGAGCTGGACAACACGATTGTTGTCTTCATGGCCGATCACGGCGCCTCGGCTGCGTGGCATGGTATTGGACCGGTGGTCTTTCCCATCGAGGAGAGCATGGACAACCGACTCGAGAACTTCGGGCGCGCAGGCTCCTTTATCGACAAGGGCATCGGCTTTGGTGAGGCGGCATCCGCACCCTTGCGGTACTACAAGTCGAGCGCTTATGAGGGCGGCATCAGGGCCGCCACAATCATTCGCTATCCGGGCCTCAGGGGCAACGGTCGTTCCAATGGCTGGCTCTTGAGCGCGATGGATCTCCTGCCCACGTTCCTGGAGGCTGCCGGAACGTCACACCCGGGTGCGTCAGAATTCAGGGGAAGGTCGATCAGAGACATTCGAGGTCGTTCATTCTGGAATGACCTCGTGACCGGAGAACCATCCGATCGGTCGGATTACGAGATTGGACTGACCCGCGGTATGGGCGGGTCACTGATCCGCGGACGCTACAAGATTATCAATCAGCCGCCACCGAGTAGTGAAAGCTCGCTGGCAAGGGCCGTTGCGGAGCCGACCCCCTGGCGCTTGTATAACATCGCCGACGATCCTTCCGAGACCACCGATCTCGCAGCGGATTACCCCGAACTGGTCGAAGAAATGGTCCGCCGCTGGGTATCCGAGTGGAAGTAGTCTCGCCACTTAATGACTGGCTGCGAATTGAGTTCCGGCGAGGAGTCGGGGCTATACAAAGGTCATGTTGGAGGAGATCCGGCCATTTCACGCCAGCCATGTTGACCGATCTTCATGCTTCCTGACCCTGCGTCACCATCACCCGGACGGATTTCGCATCAAATCCGGCCGAGCCGGCAGCAGCCAGGAGGGTATCGGATTCGAAACGAATTCTTGACGCCCACGCCGATGAACTGCAGATCGCCACGAGCACATCCTCCTCCCGGATGCTGGCGGCGAGCAGGTTTTCAGCCATTTCCGGACGCATTGCAGCACGCAGCGTCGAGGTCAGGGAGTCCAGGTCCTGCGCGGTCTGAATCAGCTGCTCGAGTCTTCCGGAAGCCCCTGAGTTCAGCAGGTTTTCTAGTTTTTTAACAGGCATAAAAAATGTGATCTGGTTGGCGTTTCTGGCTCGATCGAGTGACTGGTTTCCAGGTTCGACAGGTCGGATGTTGTAATCATGCGCCTAATTTTGCATATTGCCGATCCGATAAAGGGTATACCCGTTGAGAGGCGGGGACGCAAAACTACCGATCCAGGGGACTTGGATGTCCTGTGACATCGGGGCTGGCGCAGTGCGCGAATCTTGCAGGCATGTAACGATGAAGGGGCACTTCCGGGAGTCGCTGGCCTGTAGGTCAGGTATATATAAATCAACGGCTTATAGGCTGGCAATAAGAATTCTGGGATGACTCGATGAACGTAATGATATTCGGCAAAGGATTTGGAAAACTCCGCCGGGTCAACCTGTCCGGCAGGGTCGCGGCAGCCTTGGGTACCGTTATTGCGGGCGTTATCGGCGCCCTCACATTTGGCGCAGGATACTGGTATTCCGCGCAGACCGGCTCCGGGGTGAGCTTTTCGGAGGTCGAGAACCTCGCGAGTGAACTGGACGACCGGCGCACTGAGATCGCCCAGACCCGCCAGCAGACCGAGGACACGCTGGACGCGCTGGCTATCCGCATCGGACAAATGAATGCGCGGGTGATTCGACTTGACGCGCTGGGGCGCCGTCTCACTGAAATGGCCGACCTCGGAGACGGTGAATTCGACTTCGACGGCGTGCCGGGAATCGGCGGCCCGGAAGAAGAGCCCTATGTTGCCGGTTCCGCAGAAGTGCCCGAACTCATCAATGCGATGGCAGATCTGAACCAGCAGCTGAACAATCGCGAGGCACAGCTGGGTGCACTGGGAAGCTTGCTGGCCGACCAGAACCTGGCAGATCGAGTTTATCCTCAGGGTCGCCCGGTACGCTCCGGCTGGATGTCTTCCTATTTCGGTCGTCGTACGGATCCGCTTACCGGCAAGCCTGCCAACCATCGCGGCGTGGATTTTGCCGGCAGGCAAGGCGATGAAATCATCGCGGTAGCTGACGGTGTCGTGACCTGGTCGGCGGACCGTTATGGTTTCGGCATGCTCGTGGAGATCAATCATGGCAACGGTTATTCGACGCGTTACGCTCACAACATGGAAAACCTCGTCCAGGTTGGTGATGAAGTGAAGAAAGGCCAGGCTGTGGCTCTCATGGGTAATACCGGCCGGGCGACGGGCCCGAACCTGCATTTCGAGGTTCTCCAGGATGGTCAAAGAGTGAATCCCGTACCTTTCATCAGGCGGAGCGCTGACTAACATACTGACCGGCGCAGGCGGATAGATACTGCATAGGCCACCACCTCCAAGTGCGGGGTGCGGAAGGCGCAGATGTTCCGCGGGTACCCCGCTTTCTCCGCATTGTCATTCTCGCACCTGCATTGTCCGGCCAATTATTGGCCGCCCAATTCGGCTGGAACTGGTACCCCGTTGACTTCCGGCCCGAAGCACCAATATAGCGGCGCCTGAATGTGCGGCTTTTTGCGCGCTTCAACCGTGCAAATTCCTGATCAGTCAGTAAAATACCCGTTTTTTGTGCACCGCTCCGCAGAACCCCTGCGGTCGATCCAGGAGCCCCTGTGGCCAATTTCTTGACCCGACTTTTCGGCAGCCGCAATCAGCGGCTGATTCGCCAGTACTCGAAGGCCGTTAATCGTATCAACGGCATGGAAGAGGCCCTGAAAGCGCTGGATGACGGTGCGCTCAGGGCGAAGACGGACGAATTCCGCGGCCGCGTATCGGAAGGAGCATCTCTGGACGATTTATTGCCGGAGGCCTTCGCGGTGGCACGGGAAGCGGCCTGGCGCTCGCTTGGCATGCGACCTTTCGATGTGCAGTTGATCGGCGGCATGGTGCTGCACGACGGCAACATCGCCGAAATGCGGACCGGTGAAGGCAAGACGCTGGTCGCCACATTGCCCGCCTACCTGAATGCGCTGTCGGGCAACGGCGTTCACATCGTGACCGTCAACGAATACCTGGCGCAGCGTGACGCGGACTGGATGCGGCCTGTGTATGAGTTTCTCGGGCTGACGGTCGGTGTGTCGAAATCCGGCCAGTCTCATGATGAGAAGAAGACAGCTTACGGTGCCGATATTACCTACGCGACCAATAACGAACTGGGTTTCGATTACCTGCGCGATAACCTGGCGTTCTCTCTCGACGACAAGGTGCAGCGTGAGCTGAACTTCGGCATTGTCGACGAAGTGGACTCGATCCTGATCGACGAAGCACGTACCCCGTTGATCATTTCCGGCCCCATTGAGGAAAGCACGGACCTTTATCTGAAGATCAACAAGCTGATTCCGAAGTTGCGTCGCCACGAAGAGCAGGAAGGCGATACCAACTACGACATTCTGATGAAGCAGATAGCCCTCGTCGACGAGCGGGGCAATCCGGTCAATATTGAAAACGAAGATGGCATGGATACGAATGTCATGTCCGTCGACCAGGCAATCGAGGTGGGTAATGACCGTGAATCGGATGTCGTCCTCAGCGAAGAAGAGAACGACGACGGTTTTCCGGTCTGCAAGCTCGCACGCCGCGGTTACTTTACGGGTGACGAGAAGTCCAAGCAGGTACACGTCACCGACGAAGGTCATCAATACGTCGAAGAACTGATGATCCAGTCCGGGTTGCTGGGCGAGGGCGAGAGTCTTTACGACGCACAGAACATTCGCCTGGTGCATCACCTGCACGCAGCACTACGTGCGCACGCCATGTTCCAGAGAGATGTCGAGTACATCGTCAAGGACGGCGAGATCGTCATCGTCGACGAATTCACCGGGCGCACCATGCCGGGGCGTCGCTGGTCGGATGGCTTGCACCAGGCGATCGAAGCCAAGGAGGGCGTTGCCGTCAAGCAGGAAAACCAGACGGTCGCCTCAATCACCTTCCAGAATTACTTCCGCCTGTATAACAACCTGTCGGGCATGACCGGTACGGCAGATACCGAGGCCTTCGAGTTCCAGCAGATTTACGGCCTCGAGGTCATCGTCATTCCGACCCACAAACCGATGGTTCGCAATGATATGTCCGACCTGGTCTACCTGACCGAGAAGGACAAGTTCGAGGCGATCATTGAGGACATCACCGACTGCCGGGAGCGAGGTCAGCCGGTGCTCGTGGGTACCACGTCCATCGAGACTTCCGAGCTCCTGTCATCAGTGCTCAAGAAAAGAAACATCAGTCACGAAGTTTTGAATGCCAAGCAGCACGAACGTGAGGCCCTGATCGTCCAGCAGGCGGGTAGCCCTGGTGCTATTACGATCGCGACGAACATGGCCGGACGCGGCACGGATATCGTGCTTGGTGGCAACCTCGAAGCCGAGCTCGCCGAGGCCGGCGAAGACGGTGACAAGGCCTCAGTACAGGCGGACTGGCAGAAACGCCATGAGCAGGTGCTGGAAGCAGGTGGCCTGCATATCGTTGGCACCGAACGGCACGAATCACGCCGTATCGATAACCAGCTTCGCGGCCGTTCGGGTCGTCAGGGTGACGCCGGTTCGAGCCGTTTCTATCTCTCGATGGAAGATAACCTGATGCGGATTTTCGGCGATCCGCAGCGCATGAAGGGTCTCTTGCAACGTGTTGGTATGCAGGAAGGGGAGGCGATCGAAAGTCCGATCCTGACCCGGCAAATCGAAAAGGCGCAGCGAAAAGTCGAGTCACATAACTTCGATATCCGCAAAAACCTGCTCGAATATGATGACGTTGCGAATGACCAGCGTAAGGTGGTGTATCACCAGCGCTCGGAACTGATGGCGGCAGACGATATTGCCGATTCTGTTACCGCGATTCGTGAGGAGGTCGTCGAGGTTCTTGTAGAGCAATACATACCGACCGGCAGTCTCGAGGAACAATGGGATGCCGAGGGTCTGCAAAACGCGTTCGAGGGCGACTTCGCGATGCAGATCGACGTTCCCGGCTGGATTCGTGAAGACAGCCGCATGAACGAGGACCAGATTCGGGAGCGCTGTGTCCGGGAGGTTCATGAGGCCTACGACGCCAAGGTTGAAAGTATCGGCGCCCCGCTGATGCGACTGGTGGAAAAAGAGGTCATGCTGAAGCAGCTCGATTTCCACTGGAAAGAACACCTGGGCGCGATGGACTATCTCCGCCAGGGCGTCGGCCTCAGAAGTTACGCGCAGAAAAACCCGAAGCAGGAATACAAGCGCGAGGCGTTTGAAATGTTTGGTGAGATGCTGGAGCAGGTCAAACACGACACGATCAGCATTCTTTCCCGTGTCCGTATTCAGAGCGAGCAGGACGTGCAGAAGATGGAAGCGGAGCGTCGCAAGGCGCAGGCGCTCAAGTACAAGCACGACGAAGCGTCTGCACTTGGCCAGCGTCCGCCCCAGGCACCGGCTCCCGGCGAGGCACCAGGGGAAGCAGACCAGGCACCGCCACAAGCGGCAGAGCCTTTCGTTCGCACCGGCCGCAAAGTGGGCCGCAATGAACCCTGCCCCTGCGGATCGGGCAAGAAATACAAGCAGTGCCACGGGAAACTGAGCTGAACCACATGACGACGCGTATTCGCGTTGTCGCCGGTATTCTCTCTACGGCTGACGGCCGTGTCCTGATCGCCGACCGGTGTCGATCACGATCCATGCGGGACTACTGGGAATTCCCCGGCGGCAAACTTCATGAAGACGAGACGCCGGAGCAGGCCCTGGCCCGTGAGCTATCCGAGGAACTCGGTGTCGAAGTCATCCGTGCCAGGCACTTCCAGCACTTGCAGCATGACTACGACGACCTGAAAGTCGCGATTGATTTCTTTTTGGTCGACGACTGGCAGGGTGAGCCCAGCGGCGTCGAAGGTCAGCAACTGAAATGGGTCGCCAGTTCGAATCTCGACCAGGTGCCGTTGCTACCCGCAGATACACCGGTTGTGGAAGCGCTCAAGTCCATCTGATCCACGCCGGATCGATAAATCTTCAGCAAATAGAGAGTTCGAACTCGACGTCGTGCCCCGTTTGCACGGCGCGTGCGTCAATCGTCGACCATTCGAGAAAACGAACGGTAAAGCGATGCTGACTGCCGCTAATCTCGGGATACAGCGTGCTGTCTGACGGTAAAGTGACGCGCAGCATTCGACAGCTGGCACCTTTCTGCATGCGGTGCTGGTACATCCCGTTGATGGCCGTTCTTTCCGTCGGCTGCGCACTTTCCCGAATCAGCCACAGCATTTCGGTTACCGCATCGCAAATGGGCCGAATGATTTCCAGCCAGCCCGCGACATCTTCCTGGCGTCGACTGAAGGATTGTCGAAGCCAGTGGCTGAACTCCGGCAGGTCGAACTCACAGGTGCCGCCGGGAATCGAACTTCGATGTTTGATCGAGCTCAGGAATTCGCAGTCCTTCAGCGGTTGCATGAATGCCGTGTCAATGGCGTCTATTTCGCCGCGACTGGCGACGAGGTTCCCCAGAATCGTACCGAGGCGCCCTGAATCAACCTCCGGCTGACTCTGGAATGCCTCCAGGATTTCGATCTGGGTATCCAGCTCCTTGTGGACTTCGCTGCGCACATCCCCGCGCGTGAGGATGGCCATGATCTCCAGCAGGCTCGAGATGACACCTCGTGTAGCCGAGGTAGCATCGACTTCGTAGTTGTAGAGCAGTTGCTGGTAGAGGAATTCGAGGCGCATGAAAGTGCGCATACGCTCGCTCAATGGCTGCTCGTACTCCGGGGCTTTCTCCGCCACCTGGGTCGTTGTACTGGATGAAGTAACAGCCATCGGCGTATTTTGCGCCACCGGCAGAGTTCAGGCAAATCAGTCAGTCTGTTGGCCGGCCCGATCGAGATAGGCCTGGTGCAGTGCAGTTACGGCCAGCCGAACGCTTTCAATATCGCCATCATTCCCGATAACGTCGTCAGCAATGGACAGACGCTCCTCACGGCTTGCCTGTGTCGCCAGTATGCGACGGGCCTGCTCACGGGACTCGTTATCGCGCATCATCAGGCGTTCCATCTGGGTTTCTTCGCTGCAATCCACGACGAGGATACGATGCATCGCCTCCTTCATCGACGAGTTGAATAGCAACGGCACGACCACGATCACGTAGGGGCCGGTCGCTCTTTTGACCTGGCGAAAGGACGCATCACGGATTCGTGGATGGAGGATGCCCTCGAGCTGTTTGCGCTTTTCCGAATGGCTGAAAATGATGTCGCGCATGGCCGCCCGGTCCAGGGACCCGTCTGCAGCGATTACGCCGTCGCCAAAAGCATCACGAATTTCATCGAGAGCCGGCCTGCCGGGTTCGACGACCTCCCTGGCAACCATGTCGGTGTCGACAATACTGACGCCGAGATCGCCAAACAGGTCAGCAACCAGCGATTTTCCACTCGCAATACCGCCGGTCAGGCCGACGATGAACTGTTGATTCTGCTGGTTCTTGATCTTGGTAGTCCGTAACTGTCAGTGCGCACGATTCAGGCTAGCACAAGAAAGGCCGAAAGCCGCCGAGGTAGAGCCGTGTATGTGAAGAACACCTGGGTACGCCGGGGTGATATTCCATGCCGTGTCAGGCAAGCCTGAAGCGAGGTTAGCTCATATAGTCGAGATACCAGTTAACAATCTGTTCACCCCATAGCATGGCGATCCAGCCTGCAGCAGCGAGATAGGGGCCAAACGGAATCGGAACGCTGCGCTCATGCTGTTTGAAGGCAATCATGAGGACACCGGTTACGGCGCCTACGACCGCCGACATCAGGATAATCAGCGGCAGCATCGTCCAGCCCAGCCAGGCCCCCAGGGCGGCCAGCAGCTTGAAGTCACCGTAACCCATGCCTTCCTTGCCCGTGATCAGGCGGAAGAGGTGATAGACGCTCCACAGGCTCAGGTAGCCCGCCAGTGCGCCCGCAATGGCCGCTTTCGGCTCGATGAACAAAGTCCCGGCACCCGTCATCGGGTGCCACAGGCTCAACACCAGGCCGGCCCAGACGAGCGGTAACACCATGTTGTCGTATATGTACTGGTGGTCGATATCGATTACGCTGATTGCAACGAGGGCCCAGGTCATGGCAATCGCCGCCGCGGCTTCCCAGCCGAAGCCGAAACGCCATGCAACCACCCCGGTCAGGATGCCGGTCAGTAATTCAATGACGGGATAGCGTGCCGGGATCCTGCTGCCACAGCCGGCGCATTTGCCGCCGAGCAGGACATAACTCAGCACGGGGATGTTCTGCATGGCCGTTATCCGGTGACCGCAGGACGGACAACGGGATCGCGGTGCGATGAGGTCGAAGCGACCTTCTGGTAACTCGCTGGCGGGCGAAGCCGACAGCGCCGTGCATTGTTCGCGCCAGCCACGTTCCATCATGATCGGCACCCGGTAGATGACGACATTCAGGAAACTGCCGACCAGCAGCGCAATAACGAATGCGGCGAGAATGAAGAGGAGTGGGGATTCGGCGAAAAGCGCTTGCATGTTGTGGTCCTTCGGATACGAAAGCGGCGCCCAATGGGCGCCGCCAGATTATCGTCTTTCGCAGAGCTTCGAGCCAGTCTAGATCACAGAACCCATCTTGAAGATCGGCAGGTACATCGCGACAACGAGACCGCCGACCAGGATACCGAGAATCGCCATGATCATCGGCTCCAGCAGGCTCGACAGGTTGTCGACCGCGTTGTCCACATCCTCTTCATAGAAGTCGGCAACCTTGGCGGACATCTCGTCGAGTGAACCCGATTCCTCGCCGACTGCGATCATCTGGATGACCATGTTCGGAAACAGATCAGTATTCTCCATCGCCTGTTGCAATCGTTGACCCGTGGCCACTTCGTCCTTCATCTGCATCACACCCTGTTCGTAGACGATGTTACCGGTCGCCCCGGCCACAGACTCCAGTGCCTCAACCAGCGGCACGCCGGCGGAGAACATCGTGGACAAGGTACGTGCGTAACGTGCGATGGACGCTTTCTGCAGGATCGGGCCGATGACCGGCATTTTCAGCGCCGCCCGGTCCAGGAAGTGGCGCATGGCGCGCGAACGCTTCTTGAAGTAGAAGAAAGTGTAAATACCGGCACCAGCCAGCAGCGCCAGATACCAGCCCTGGTCGCGCACAAATTGCGAAACCTCGATGACAAACCGGGTGAAGGCAGGCAGGTCAGCGCCGAAGCCCTGGAACAGGTCTTCGAATGCGGGAATGACGAATATCAGGAGAATGATCGTAACGACGAAGGCGACGACCAGTACCGCAGCGGGGTAGGTGAGCGCCTTCTTGATTTTCTTCTTGATCGCCTCGGTCTTCTCTTTGTACGTCGCGATCTTGTCCAGCAGCGTTTCCAGCGCGCCGGCCTGCTCACCCGCCTCTACAAGGTTGACGAACAGGTCGTCGAAATGGATCGGATGCTTGGCCAGCGCTTCGGCAAGCGCGCTACCGCCCTCGACGTCCGCCTTGATGGCGAGAATCAGTTTCTGCATGGCCTGATTTTCATGGCCATTACCGATAATCTCGAATGACTGTACCAGCGGAATACCGGCAGCCAGCATCGTGGCCAGCTGACGGCTGAATATCGCAATGTCGCCCGCTGTGACCTTGGACGCGCCCCTGAACAGTCCCTGGCTTTGTTTCCGGATTCTGGAGGGCACGACCCCCTGGCGACGAAGTTCGGCACGGACCTGGGCCTCATTACCCGCCATGCTCTTGCCTTTAACCTTGTTGCCCTTGCGATCGGTACCTTCCCACAGGAACGGTGTATTACTTACAGCCACTGTTTCTGCCATCGCAGTTCTCTTCCGTTAGCTCATGAGTTGCGATCTATTCGATCGTCACCCTGTTGACTTCTTCAAGGCTGGTCATGCCGTCCTTAACCTTGTTCAGACCAGCACGCCGCAAATCGAGAACCCCCTCAATTCCTGCCTGGTCGGCGATCTGCATGGCATTGCCGCCTTCCATAATTATTCTTCCCATCGTTTCGGATACCTCCATGACCTGGAAGATACCGACGCGACCTTTGTAGCCGTCGTTACACGACTTGCAGTCCTTAGGGCCGAATATCGTCATTCCGTTTGCGATGTCTTCTGCATCGAAACCTTCTTTTTCCAGCGCCTCGCGCGGAATGTCCTTGACCTCTTTACAGTTGTCGCACAGGCGACGCGCCAGTCGCTGCGCAATGATCAGGCTAACCGAGGTCGCGATTGCGTATGGCTTCACGCCCATGTCGACCAATCGTGTCAGCGTGCGTGGTGCGTCGTTGGTGTGCAGTGTCGAGAGAACAAGGTGACCCGTCTGGGCAGCCTTGATCGCGATTTCTGCGGTCTCGAGGTCACGAATCTCACCCACCATGATGACGTCCGGATCCTGGCGCAAAAAGGCCTTGAGGGACGAGGCGAACGTCAGGCCCACCTTGGGATTCACATTGACCTGGTTGATGCCCGGCAGGTTGATTTCCGCGGGGTCCTCGGCGGTTGAAATATTGCGATCCTCAGTGTTGAGGATGTTCAGGCCGGTATACAGCGAAACGGTCTTACCGGAACCTGTCGGGCCGGTCACCAGGATCATGCCGTAAGGCTTGGCCAGGTGTTTCTGGTACAGCGCTTTCTGCTGGTCGTCGTAACCGAGGACATCGATGCCGAGCTGCGCGCTCGTCGGGTCGAGAATACGCAGTACGATTTTCTCGCCGAACAAGGTCGGACAGGTGTTGACCCGGAAATCGATGGCACGGTTCCTCGACAGGCGCATCTTGATTCGGCCGTCCTGCGGTACACGGCGTTCGGCGATGTCCATGCGGGACATGACCTTCAGGCGTGCGCAAACCTTGTTCGCCAGTGCGATCGGTGGCTGTGTAACTTCGGACAAAACACCGTCGAGGCGCGTCCGTATGCGGAAAATCTTTTCGTAGGGTTCGAAGTGGACGTCCGACGCGCCGCGCCTGATCGCGTCGAGCAGAATTTTGTTGACGAATCGGACGACCGGTGCGTCCTCGATATCGTCCTTGGTGACGCCGTCATCTTCCTCCTCGGAGCCATCTCCGACATCGATGTTTTCCAGGTCGAAATTTTCGTCGTCGAAACTCGACATGGACGTATCGACTTTCTCGAGCGCTTTGCTGATGTTTTCCTGGAGTTTAGATACTTCAACGACGACAGGGTCAATTCGAAGATTCGTCTGGAACTGGACATCGTCGATTGCCTGCAGGTTGGTCTGATCAGAAACAGCGAGGAACAGGCGCTTGCCGCGCATGACCAGCGGCAGGACCCGGTGCTTGGTGAGCAACTTCTGGTCAACGACCCGCAGGGTCTCAAGTTCGATCTCGATCGCGCTGATATCGAGGAGCGGGACACCGAATTCGTGCGCTGCTGCAACCGCGAGCGCGCCACCATCGGCCATCTCGTTCTCGACCAGGTAGGAAACCAGGGGTTCTTTCGCTTCCCGGGCCGCTTCAGTAGCGGTCTGCATGTCCTCTTCCGAGACAATACCGTCCTGTACCAGGCGTCTTGGTAAGCCGGAAAGGTTCGATTGCGATGCCGTCAAGAGTCCCATAAATCACGGTGGAGTAACTCCCAGAACGTCACAGTCTCGCCAATCTGGGAGTCTGGATCAACCCGATTTTGTGCGGTTTATCACAGTAGCGGCTTTCAATTAAGTAAAATCCGGAAATCAGGCCGAATTTGCTGAAAATTCGCGCTTTTTTTGGCGTTTTCAGGCTATCTGCAGTTGGCCGGAAGATAGCGCTCGTTGACCGTCGGCGCGATGTGTCCGGCACCCCCGCTCAGGAACACGCCGAGGGGTGGTGGCGCATTGCCGCAACGCCAGACGACGGCGTTGCCGGCTGTCTCGTAAGGGGTCAGTGAGAGGGACGCACCGATGAGGTCCTGGTGCGCCAGGGGGCCGCCAAATGTTACGTCGATCCGGCCATTGACGATTTCGACCGAGGTGACGTAGCTGCCACGTGTGTCGGTCGCCATCAGGGTCATCCCGGCAGCCACACGATTGGCGGGTGCAACGCCGCCGCTGGTATAGGCATCGACGACCGGGACTTTCGCACCGGCGGCAAAGCCAAGTCCCTCGGATACCTGCGCTCTTACCGTATAGGTCTGGTAAGCAGAAACGGCCAGGGAGGCCAGAATCCCGATGATCGTTAAAACGATCATCAATTCGATAAGGGTGAATCCCCGGCTTCGTTGCAACATGTCTCTGGTCCGATGCTTATTGTAATTATGGCCGGGAACGACGGCCCGGCACCAAAAGCCTACCGGTACGGACACCGTTTTTCAGCCGAATGCGTCGTTTATGAATGTGTGATCTGCGTCACATTGACCCGGCAACCGGTTACTGGCCGTCAATCGACAAAACACCCGTCACGGACTTACTGGCGTTGTACCGCGCGTCCTCCCCGTTCGTGTTGTCCAAAATCACACCCGGCGATCTTGTCGCGGCATGAGTCATGTACAAAAAAGCCCCGGAAGACCGGGGCTTTTTGACTTCGGGGCTCAAGCCCCCAAGAGTTTATGCTGTCTTTAGCTTACGGACGGCAAGCAGCCGGCAGCCACTTGTTCTGCAGGCCGGCGCCATTGGCACAAGCCCAGCTAACCGAACCGGCGTTGTCGAGCGGTGTCATCGTCAGCGTAGCGCCAGCGATGTTAGCGTTTGCGTCACCACCGTAGGTAACCGAAATCACGCCGTTAGCGATAGCAACGCCCGTGACGTACTTACCGATGATGTTGCCAGCAGCTTCAACACCAGCCGCTGTGTTGTCAGCCGGGAATGCGCCCTGGTCCTGGTAGTATTCGGTCACGGCCGTTTTAGCGCCACCAGACAGGTTCAGGCCTTCAGAGACCTGTGCGCGAATCGTGTAGTCCTGGTAAGCCGGGATAGCGATCGCAGCCAGAATGCCGATGATGGCAACCACGATCATCAGTTCGATGAGTGTAAAACCCTGTTGTTTCTTCATCTCAGGAGTCTCCATGAAGGTTAAAGTGTTAGTCATTAACGAACGGCGCATTGCGCCTGTACCCTGAGTAAAAGCAATCCCCGTGCCAACTTGGCCGAATTTTTTCTAATTTATTGTTTTATATCGGGTAATAATTGCTGAACGCGTTTTCAGCGCGTCCCCGACTGGCGTCAGGCGGGTCAGTTTCTGTCAGTAAATGTCACAAGGTGACAAAAATTGTCACTCGCGCTTTGTGTCTTACTCGATCTCGAGCTTTTTGATTCGGTAACGGAGCTGGCGAAAGGTGAGGCCCAGCAACTTGGCGGCCGCGGTCTTGTTGTAGCGGGTCTTTTCGAGCGCGTCGATGATCGCCTGCCGCTGGACCGCATCGATCTGGTTACCGAGATCGTGGCCGGCAGTGCCGGCCACCGTGGGTTCGGATTCCGTCTGTCGAAAGGCAAGATCCGCTGCGGAGATCGTGCTACCCCCGGAGAGGGTGACTGCCCGCTCCAGCATGTTTTCGAGCTCGCGTACATTGCCCGGGAATGCGTAGCGCATCAGGCTCACTTTGGCGTTGTCGTCGAGTTGTTCAATACTGGCGCCGAGTCGCTCGAGAAGTACGCCGGCCAGGAGGAGTACATCATCACCTCGCTCGCGCAACGCAGGCACATGGAGCTCGATGACATTGATTCGGTAATAAAGGTCTTCCCTGAAGTCCCCTGACTTGACCATTTTGGACAGATCTTTATGGGTGGCGGACAGGATTCGGATATCGACACTTTCCTCGTTCGCCGCCCCAACGGGCCGGATCGTCTGTTCCTGAATGACGCGAAGTAACTTGACCTGCATGGACAGGGGCAGGTCCGCGATTTCATCCAGGAACAGTGTGCCCGAATTGGCGGCCTGCACGAGACCTTCCTTGTCGCTGACGGCGCCCGTAAATGCGCCTTTGCGATGGCCAAAGAATTCGCTTTCCATGAGCTCCGTCGGGATGGCGCCGCAGTTGACCGGTACGAATGGTCCTTCCTTGCGTGGTCCCGATTCGTGTATCAGTCGCGCAACCAGTTCCTTGCCAGTTCCGGACTCGCCGGAAATATGGATCGGTGCCTGGCTGCGGGCGACCTGGTCGATCATCTCTCGCAGTCGTTGCATGGTCGGCGATTCGCCCAGCAATCGGGACGCCTCATCGGCGCTGTCTTCGCCGAGCTTGAGCGCGTTACCGACGATATTCCTCAGATTGTTGAGGTCGAGCGGCTTGGATATGAAATCGAACGCGCCGAGCTTCAGCGCCTGGACAGCTGTTTCAACATTCCCGTGTGCCGTGATTACCGCCACCGGCACGCCCGGTGTGTTCTTCTGCATCCACTGAACCAGGTCCAGTCCGTCGCCATCAGGGAGCCGCATGTCTGTCAGGCAGAGATCAAATTGGTAGCTGTCCAATGCTTTCCTGGCACCGGTGACGTCCTCGGCCACGACCGTGTCGATGCCCATTCTTCCCAGCGTGAGCGCCAGGAGTTCCCGAATGTCGGGTTCGTCGTCAATGACCAGTGCCAGGGGTTTATGCATGTCCGGATATTCGCTAAATGTCGTTCGTTACTCGTCGTTGACGGCTTCCCAGCGGTCAGGGTCCGAAAAGACGATCCTGAATATACTGCCACCGGACTCACGGTCGCGGTAGGTAAGGGTTGCGCGATTCAGTTCGCACAACTCCCGGGAGATGTACAGGCCGAGACCTGTGCCGCCGCTACGGGCAGTGAAAAATGGCTCGAAGATTTTATCCGCTGTTCCGGGATCGACACCGAGGCCCTGGTCGAGAACATCCAGAAAAGGTTGGCCGGTGCGGCCGGTTCTGCCGATATTCAGTTCGATCAGGCCCCCGTCGGCCTTGTTCGCATACTTGACCGCGTTATCGCAGAGATTCCAGAGCACCTGTCGAAGATGACTGGGATCCATTCGAATCTCGACGCCCGGCCCTGTATCCGCGACAGACAATTCACCCTCCGGCAATTCAAGCGTGCGCGAAAATTCCTGCGCGAATTCCGTGAGCCAGGGCTCGAGGGCAAAGCGCTCGGGTCGGCTGGATTCACGGCGGGACAACTGGAGGACGTTATCGATGATGTGACTGACGCGTTCCGCGTGCGTGCGGATGATTTCCGTCAGTCGCAGGTCGTCGTCGCTCAACGTCCCGGATTCCGCAAGTAGCTGGCCGGCGTGACTCATCGCGCCCACGGGATTGCGGATCTCGTGGGCAATGCTCGCACTGAGGCGGCCGAGCGACGCCAGCTTGGATTGCTGGACCCGAGCGTTCAAAAGGCTGGAGTCCTCGAGGAACACGAGCAACGGGCCGGATCTTTTCTCCTCTTTCCCCAAGGGTGCAAGATGCGCCTTGATCTGTGAGCTGTCCTCATCCTCGGTTACGGTCAGGTCGGTGTGCAAACCCGTCTCCGCATCCTCGCGCCAGCGCTTGATGTAGGCGGCAAGGTCGCCGGACACGGTACCGACATCCATGCCGTGACAGTTGTTCGAGGCAGCGAGCAGGCTGGCGGCGCTCGAGTTAATCAGGCGAACTTTGTTATCGCCGTCCAGGACGACAATGCTTTCACGCAAGTGCTGGACGATGTATTCATTGAGTTCTGACAGGTTGGCGAGGTCAACGCCACGTTGCCGCGCCAGCGCTTCGCTGAACTGGATGCGCCGTGCCAGTGGCCGGGCTGCCAGCGAAATCGCAAAGATAATGGCGCCAAGTACGCCGGCGGCCGTGAAGTTGCTGGCATCGCTGACTCCGCCAATTTGGGAGAACAGCTGCTCACCCAGGATCGCGATGGTCGCAACGGCTGCAAAAAAGGCCGGGAATCGAAAGGGCAGGATCAGGCTGCCGGCGCCAACGAAGACGACAAGCAGGCCGCCGATACCGCTACTGATGCCGCCACTGGCGTGCATCAATATGACAATAGCGGCAATGTCGATGGGGATCTGGGTAAGAATCTGCGGTTCGGCTGTCACCCATCGCCGGCGTATCGCGAAGCCCGTGACGACGGCGAATACGAGGTAACCCGCTGCCGTGGCAGCGAACAAGGCCGGGTAGCGATCGCCTATCAGTCTCGGCTCGCCGCCAGCGAAAAACAGAGCGATGACGATCAGCGCCAGGACAATGCGAAAGATGTTCAGGGTGCCCAGCACGCGCCAGGTGAGATCGGACTCGTCGATGCCCCGCTGCAGCGGCGAATCGGTCCTCTGAATACGGGTATCTGTGAGTGGCTGGTTCATAGACTCCGAAGAACATCCGGGCGTTGGCCCGCCAGTCGAGATTGTAGTCGAAGCACGCCGGGAATTTTGCGTCTTAAGTGGCTTTCCGACAAAATACGCGCGACTTTTGCCCGCCAAAGAACAAAGCCATAATGAATCTTCACGAATATCAGTCGAAACAGCTGTTTGCCGAGTACGGCATACCGGTTCCGCAAGGTGTTCCAGCGAATACTCCGGACGAGGCTGTCGCTGCGATGGAATCACTCGGCGGCGATCTTTGGGTCGTCAAGGCACAGGTGCACGCGGGCGGTCGCGGCAAGGCGGGCGGCGTCAAGCTCGCACGCAGCGCTGACGAGGTTCGCCAGTTCGCGACGGACATGCTGGGCACGCAGCTGGTCACGCATCAGTCGGGCCCTGAAGGGTTGCCCGTCAACACGGTGTACGTCGAAGCCGGCTCGGGCATAGACCGCGAACTCTATCTCAGCATGCTGGTCGATCGGGAAGTCAGCAAGATTTCATTCATCGCCTCTGCGGCCGGTGGCATGGATATCGAGGAGGTCGCGGAGGAAACGCCCGGGAAGATCATCACGGTGGCTGTTTCATCGGAAGCCGGTCTGCAGCCCTACCAGACCAGGCGGCTGGCTTTCGGGCTGGAGCTCGACAAGGCGCAGAGCCGTCAGTTTGCCGCCCTGATCGCCAGGTTGTACCGGCTGTTCCAGGAGTGCGATGCCAGCCTGGTCGAAGTGAATCCGCTGATCGTGACGACCGAGGGCGATGTCGTGGCCCTGGATGCCAAGATTAATATCGAGGCCAATGCGCTATATCGCCAGGCACGGCTCGAGGAACTCCGTGATACCAGCCAGGAGGATCCGACCGAGCGTGAGGCCGCGGAGCATGGCCTTAATTACGTTTCACTCGATGGCAATATCGCCTGCATGGTGAACGGCGCCGGACTCGCCATGGCGACGATGGACCTCATCAAACTCCACGGTGGCGAGCCGGCCAACTTCCTCGACGTCGGCGGTGGTGCGACGGCCGAACGTGTTGCGGAAGCATTCAAGATCATTCTGTCGAACCCGAATGTCGCGGCTATTCTCGTCAACATTTTTGGTGGCATCGTGCGTTGCGACCTGATTGCCGAAGGCATCATTACGGCGGTAAAGGAAGTCGGGGTGAAAGTGCCGGTCGTCGCGCGGCTGGAAGGAACCAACGTCGAAAAAGGACGCAAGCTCCTCGCAGACAGCGGACTCGACATCATCGCAGCAGACGATCTCACCGACGCTGCAATAAAAGCCGTTGCAGCGGCTGGCTGCTGACAGGGATTCACCGTAGATGAGCATTCTGGTCAATAAAGACAGCAAGATCGTTTGCCAGGGAATAACCGGCAACCAGGGGTCGTTTCATACCGAGCAGTGCATCGACTATGGCACGCAGGTCGTCGCTGGTGTTACACCGGGTCGTGGCGGGCAGGAGTATCTCGGTGTGCCGGTCTTCAACACGATGCGTGAGGCCGTCGCCGAAACCGACGCGGATGTCAGCATGATCTACGTACCGGCACCGTTCGCGGCCGACGCGATTCTCGAAGCGGCGGATGCCGGCGTCGGGCTGATCGTCTGTATCACAGAAGGAATCCCCGTGCTCGACATGGTCAAGGTCAAGTCCGCGCTTGCAGGTTACGACTGCCGCCTGATCGGTCCCAATTGCCCGGGCATTATCACGCCGGAAGAGTGCAAGATTGGCATCATGCCCGGCTTCATTCACCAGAAAGGCAAGATTGGCGTCGTGTCCCGCTCGGGCACGCTGACCTATGAGGCCGTTTACCAGACCACGACCAATGGTCTCGGCCAGAGTACCTGTGTTGGCATCGGTGGTGACCCGGTTCGCGGCATGAACTTTATCGACTGTCTCGAACTCTTCGAAGCCGACCCCGAAACCGAAGGCGTGGTCATGGTCGGCGAAATTGGTGGCACCGATGAAGAAGCGGCGGCCGACTTCATCCAGTCCAATGTCAGCAAGCCGGTCGTTGCCTACATCGCGGGTGTGACTGCACCACCAGGCAAGCGCATGGGACATGCCGGCGCTATCATTGCCGGAGGCAAAGGCACAGCGGAAGACAAGTTCCGCGCACTGGAGGCGGCAGGTGTCGCGACCGTGCGGTCACCGGCCGAGCTTGGCAGCATGATGCTGGAACTCATGAACGGTTAGACCGCCCGTCCAATACGGAGTCAATTATGGGTGACAGGATTTCAGTGGCGTTGGCCCAGCTTGATTTTGTCGTGGGTGATATCGAAGGCAATACTGACCGTATCCTGGATTACTGCGTCCGTGCGCGTGACGAGATGCAGGCGGACCTCGTGGTCTTTCCGGAACTGAGCGTCTGCGGATATCCACCCGAAGATCTGTTATTTCACTCCGGATTCCAGCGCCGCGTCGTGAGTGCCATGGAAAGGATTCGCTCGACTGCGCGTGATATCGCCGTGCTCGTCGGTTATCCCGAATTCGAAGGTGATGACATTTATAACGCGGCCGTCATTTTCAAAGATGGGGATCCGGTCGTCCAGTACCGTAAGCACCTGCTGCCGAACTACCGTGTCTTCGACGAAGAGCGGTACTTTACGGCGGGACGCGAGGCCGCCGTCTTTACGCTGAACGGCATTCGCCTGGGCGTCACTATCTGCGAAGATATCTGGAAGAGCGGCCCCGTCGCCGCCTGTCGTGCTGCGGGTGCTGAAATCGTCATAGCGACCAATGGATCGCCGTACGAGATCGACAGCCAGGAACATCGGGAGTCCGTTGCCCGGAAGCGAGTCAGCGAAGCCGGTATTCCCCTGTTGTACGTCAACATGGTCGGCGGACAGGACGAACTCGTATTCGATGGCGGATCGTTCGCGATGGATCGTGACGGCGATATCTGCTTTCGCGCACCGCCGTTTGCGGAAGGGCTGCATCGGGTCGAATTTATCGCCGATGGGTCCGGGGTCAAACCGGCGGCAGGTGACATCAAACCGCGATTTGACGTCGAGCGAAGCGTTTACGAGGCGCTTGTCTGCGGCACACGAGACTACGTGAACAAGAACGGCTTTCCCGGCGTCATCCTGGGACTGTCGGGCGGTGTGGATTCTGCACTGGTGGCAACGATTGCCGTCGATGCGCTTGGCGCCGACCGCGTGCGCGCGGTCATGATGCCGTTCCGCTACACCAGCAACATGAGCCAGGAAGATGCGGCCAGGCAGGCGGCGCTGCTCGGTATTCGGTACGACGTTATTCCCATCGAGCCCATGTATGAGGCGACGGTGACGCAGCTCAGCAAAATTTTCGCTGGCCGGGATGAGGATGTTACCGAAGAAAATATCCAGGCCCGGTGTCGCGGATTACTGCTCATGTCGATTTCGAACAAGACTGACCGGATGCTGCTGACCACTGGCAACAAGAGCGAAATGGCCGTGGGCTATGCCACGTTATACGGTGATATGGCCGGCGGCTTTGCGCCCATCAAGGATTGCAGCAAATCGCTGGTGTACAGGTTGGCACGCTATCGAAATACGAGGAGCGAAGTCATACCTGAGCGCGTCATTACGCGGCCACCATCTGCGGAGTTGCGGCCGAATCAGCAGGACACGGATACATTGCCGGACTACAACATACTCGATGCGATTCTCGAAGCATTTATCGAAAAGGATCTGTCGGTGCAGGAAATCGTCGAGCAGGGCTTCGACCGTGACGTCGTTGTCAGGATCCTCGAAATGGTCAAGCGCAACGAGTACAAGCGGCGACAAGCGCCACCGGGGATCAGGATCAGCAGCCGTGCTTTTGGAAGGGATTGGCGGTACCCCATAACATCGAAATACACATTTCCCGAGTAGTTATGCCGATCATCGTGGCAGGGAATGTCGACGAACGCCACTGACGATCAATTCGGACCGATCAGGCGCGCCGAAATCTTCCCCTCAGGCGGATTGGGCGATATCCGATCACCGCCAGGTACGCATTTCCGGAATAAGGAAGCTCCCGCCGGGCGAGCGATTCAATTCTGCGCAACCGGTTCGGTCGAGAAGTTCTTTTGCAGGACGCGGCGGGTGTCATTCGCCAGTTCGGTCATGCCGAGGCCGTCGTAGCACTCAATCATGATTCGCAATGATTCTTCCGCGCTGTCAGCGCCCTGGTAGACCTCGATGGCGCTCTTGGCGCGATTGAGTGCCGCAATATAGGCATCGCGTTCGAGATAGAAGCGGGCGACGGCATTCTCGTAGGAGGCCAGTCGATTCTTTAAATAGATCATGCGCTGCTGCGCATCGGCTGCATAGGCGCTCGCCGGGTAGCGTTCAAGCATGCGGCTGAACGTCGAGAACGCCAGTTCGCCATCACGGGGCGGACGCGCGTCGACGCTCTTGCGAAACAGTCTTTCAAGAAGGGTCTGGCCGCGCTCGAAATAAGCGAGGCCTTTCACATACATCGCATAGTCGACCCGGTTGTGCGTGGGGTTTTCTCGCAGGAAGGTGTCGGCGGCATCAATTGCCTGCTCGACGCTTCCGGCCTTGTAATAGCAGTAGGCGAGCTCCAGCTGGATCTGGGTCGCAAACTGGCTGAAGGGAAAGCGCGCCTGCAGCGCCTCGAAAATGCTGATGGCTTTGCGATAGTTGCCGACGGTCATCGCATCCTGCGCCTCGGTATAGGCCTCGCGAATACTGGTCGTCAGGTCGTACTCTTCCTCCGTGCCACTACAGCCGGCCGCTAAAAGGGTGAGCGCGGCAAGCACGATGAGCCGTCTGCCGGGGCGTGAGCTACCGGTCCGGCCGGCGCCGGCCGCCTGAGTCAATTTGCTGAATATTCGTGTCATGTTGTAATGATCTGGCAACCTGGTGCCAGCAGCGGCCGGACTTTGCAACAAACCGGCGCGATCGGCAAGTATACCGTAAACTTCGATTCGCTCATGTTGCCGGAACGTTCGCTAAATGGTCCAGAAACCCCTCCACAAAGCCATTCCTGACAGCCTGTCGGGTCAACGATTGGACCAGGCCCTGGCACAGATGTTTCCGGAGTACTCTCGCAGCCGTCTGAAGGCCTGGATTCTGGACGGGCAAGTCACCGTCGACGACCGACCCTGCCGGCCGCGGGATGCTGTAACGGGAGGCGAGCAGGTGATGTTGAATCCGCAGGCCGAGGACCAGGTGACGAGTGAGCCGGAGCCGATCGCGCTTGACGTTGCCTGGGAGGACGATGACCTGCTGGTTGTCAATAAACCGGCTGGCCTGGTCGTGCATCCGGGGGCGGGCAACCTGCGGGGCACGCTGATGAATGGATTATTGCACCACGTGCCGTCTTTAAAGGCGTTGCCGCGCGCCGGTATCGTGCATCGCCTCGACAAGGACACCAGCGGACTGTTGCTGGTCGGCAAGACCCTGTCCGCCCATACCGCGTTGGTACGCGCCTTGAGTGAGCGCGAAATTTCGCGACATTACCTGGCCTTGTGCAACGGCGTACTGACGGGCGGCGGTACGATCGATGCACCCATCGGCCGGCATCCGGTGGATCGTCGCAAGATGAGCGTTCGCGAAGAGGGCAAGCCCGCCGTCACTCACTACCGCGTACTGGAGCGGTTTCGTGCGCATACCGCGATTCGGGTGGAACTGGAAACGGGACGTACCCACCAGATCCGTGTGCACATGGCGTACCGTCGCCATCCACTGCTCGGTGATGCCACTTACGGGGGGCGACTCCAGTTGCCGGGTGGTGCCTCTGAAGGGCTGGTGCAGGCATTGCGGGAATTTCGTCGGCAGGCGTTGCATGCAACGCGGCTGGTATTCGCCCATCCGGCAACCGGGGAACAGGTGGACGTTCGGTGCGATCCGCCAGTGGACTATGCCGGCATATTGAGCTGCCTGCGCGAGGACGCGACGACGTGATGGGTGCCGAAGACGTCATTCGTGCCGACTGGTCCGCGCCAGCGGGCATCGTTGCAGGGTGTACAACACGTACCGGTGGTGAAAGCCAGGGTGTCTATCACGCCCTGAATCTTGGCGCTCATGTGGGTGACGACCCTGCCACGGTCGCTGCCAACCGGCAGGCGATGATCGATACGCTGAGTCTCCCCGCGGAACCGGTCTGGCTCAACCAGGTGCACAGTGCAATGGTCGCGGTTGAGCCGTCACCGGAAACGGAGGCGGATGCAGCATTGACGAGCCAGGCTGGCACTATCTGCGCCGTAATGGTCGCGGATTGTCTGCCAGTGCTTTTCTGCAGTGACGACGGCGCCCAGGTTGCGGCCGCCCACGCCGGCTGGCGCGGACTGGCTGCAGGTGTGCTCGAAAACACCGTTGCCGGGTTTGCGGCCGCACCGGCCGAGTTACATGCATGGCTCGGTCCCGCAATATCGCAGGACGCCTTCGAAGTAGGTGACGAGGTCCGGGACGCGTTTCTGCAGGCTGATGTCGCGGCAGGAAGTTGCTTCGTGCGGAATGATAATGACCGCTGGCAGGCGGATCTGTACGGACTTGCGCGGCGGCGCCTGGCGCTTGCCGGCGTCCGCAATATTTCCGGTGGCGGGCTGTGTACCTACGGCGATCAGGAACGATTTTTTTCCTATCGCCGGGATGGTCAGTGCGGGCGTATGGCCGCCTTTGTTTTCAGGGCGCCCTGAACGCTTGAAATAGGCGGGAAAGACGCAATTTATTGCGCAATCTGTCTTTACAGCGGCTCACAACCCGCTCCCCGGATACACCAATGCGAATGGATAAACTGACAAGCAAATTTCAAATGGCGCTCGCCGAGGCGCAGTCACTGGCGGTCGGTCTCGATCACCAGTTTATCGAACCGGCACACGTCCTGGTGGCCCTGCTCGATCAGCAGGGCAGCTCGGTACGCGGTCTTTTTGCGAAGTCCGGTGTCAATGTGAACCTGCTCAGGTCGCAGCTCGGTGAGGCGCTGGACCGGCTGCCCAGGGTGGAAGGCACTGGCGGCGAGATCCACATTTCGAATGACCTGTCGAAATTGCTGAACCTGACCGACAAGCTCGCGCAGGAGCGTGATGATCAATACATCTCCAGCGAGCTCTTCGTGCTCGCCGCGCTGGACGATTCCTCACCCCTGAGGGCGCTGCTCGAACAGGCAGGGGCCGTCCGCGGCGCGGTGGAGAAATCGATCGATGAGATTCGTGGCGGCCAGCAGGTCAATGATCCGAACGCGGAGGACACGCGCCAGGCGCTGGAGAAGTACACGATCGACCTGACAGAGCGCGCCGAGCAGGGCAAGCTCGACCCGATCATCGGCCGGGATGACGAAATCCGCCGGACGATCCAGATTCTGCAGCGGCGAACCAAGAACAACCCTGTCCTGATCGGCGAACCCGGCGTCGGCAAGACAGCGATTATCGAGGGTCTGGCCCAGAGAATTGTTAACAATGAGATTCCCGAGGGTTTGCGCAACAAGCGGATTCTGTCCCTCGACATGGGTGCCCTGATTGCCGGTGCGAAATTCCGCGGCGAATTCGAGGAACGCCTCAAAGCCGTGCTCAGCGACCTTGCCAAGCAGGAAGGCCAGATCATTCTGTTCATCGACGAGATGCACACGATGGTAGGGGCTGGCAAAGCTGAAGGTTCGATGGACGCCGGTAATATGCTGAAGCCGGCGCTCGCGCGTGGCGAACTTCATTGTGTCGGCGCGACGACGCTGGATGAATATCGCAAGTACCTGGAAAAAGACGCGGCACTCGAGCGGCGGTTTCAAAAGGTCCTGGTGGAAGAACCGACGGTGGAAGACACCATCGCGATTCTTCGCGGGCTCAAAGAGCGTTACGAAGTTCATCACGGTGTCGAAATCACGGACCCGGCAATTGTGGCGGCCGCGACGTTGTCACACCGCTACATTTCGGATCGACAGTTACCTGACAAGGCGATCGACCTCGTCGATGAAGCGGCGTCACGCATCCGAATCGAAATCGATTCGAAGCCGGAAGCGATGGACAAGCTCGAACGGCGCATCATCCAGCTGAAAATTGAACGGGAAGCGCTCAACAAGGAGCCGGATGATGCCTCCAGAAAACGGCTCGACGACCTCGAGGAACAGCTGGCCCTGCTCGAGCGAGAGTATTCCGATCTTGAGGATGTGTGGAAATCCGAGAAGGCGGCGATGCAGGGGACGACGCACATTAAAGAGGAACTGGAGCGGACCAGGCTGGACCTGGAAACCGCCCACCGCGCCAATGACCTGGCACGTATGTCCGAATTACAGTACGGCCGCATTCCGGAGCTGGAAAAACAACTGACCGACGCGGTGGCCGCCGAACACACGGAAACCACCCTGTTACGCAACAACGTAACGGATGAGGAGGTCGCGGAGATCGTCTCCAAATGGACCGGTATTCCAGTGTCGAAAATGCTGGAAGGCGAGAAAGACAAGCTGCTGCAGATGGAAGCCGTCGTACAGCAGCGCGTCGTCGGCCAGGACGAGGCCGTGACGGCCGTCGCCAATGCGATTCGACGGTCCCGTGCCGGTTTGTCAGATCCCGATCGTCCAATCGGGTCCTTCCTGTTTCTCGGTCCGACCGGCGTCGGCAAAACCGAGCTTACCAAGGCGCTCGCGAATTTCCTGTTCGATACTGATGACGCAATGGTCAGGCTCGATATGTCCGAGTTCATGGAGAAGCATTCCGTTGCCCGGCTGATTGGCGCGCCGCCGGGATACGTCGGCTATGACGAAGGCGGCTACCTGACCGAAGCGGTTCGACGCAGGCCTTACTCCGTCATCCTTTTGGATGAGGTCGAGAAGGCTCATCCGGACGTCTTCAACGTTTTGTTGCAGGTCCTCGATGACGGTCGCCTGACGGACGGCCAGGGCCGGACCGTCGATTTTCGGAATACGGTCATCGTCATGACCTCAAACCTCGGTTCGCAACGCATCCAGGAGCTGGCGGGCGACGAAAACTACGACGAGATGAAGGCGTCGGTCATGGAGATCGTGTCGCAGCACTTCCGGCCGGAATTCATCAACCGCGTCGATGATGTTGTCGTATTCCATCCGCTGGGGCGCGAGCACATTCGCATGATCGTCGACATCCAGCTTGGCTACCTGCATGAGCGGCTGGCAGATCGCGACATGAAGATCACGCTGTCCGATGCGGCACGCGACAAGCTGACCGAAGCAGGATTTGATCCGGTCTACGGCGCTCGTCCGCTGAAGCGTGCGATTCAACAGCAGGTCGAAAACCCGCTGGCCCAGGAAATTCTGCAGGGGCGCTTCAGCCCAGGCGATACAATCGAGGTTCAGGTCAGCGAGGATCAACTCGAATTCCAGAACGCCGCCTGAACCCTCTATAATCATAGCTCGCTCCGTCCGGCCTGCCGGGCGGAGCGCCGATTTCCCAGGAGTCGAACGCATGCCGATTTATGAGTATGCCTGCAAGAATTGCGACCACACGCTGGATGCGCTTCAGAAAATGAGCGACGATCCACTGGTTGACTGTCCCGAGTGCGGTGAGACCGCACTGCGGAAACTGCTGTCCGCGCCCAGGTTTCGGCTGAAGGGTGGGGGCTGGTATGAAACCGACTTCAAGGGGGACAATCAAAAGAATGTGCACAAGGCCGACTCGGAGCTTGCCAAGACCGAGAAGAAGAGTGACGAGTCCAAACCGGCGAAGAAAGCCGACAAGAAACCCGAGGCGACGACGAAGGACTGATGCAACCCTCTGAGAAACCAGCATGCTGAAACATCTGCGCCGTTATATTATCGCCGGTCTCCTGGTCTGGCTGCCGCTTGCGGTCACCTACCAGCTTCTGAAGTTTGTCGTCGGCCAGATGGACGGCTGGCTCGACAAGGCGTTTGCACTGTTGCCCGCCGGGTTTCACCCGGATGAACTGCTTGGCATTTCGATCCCCGGGCTGGGCGTCATATTTACAATCGTCCTGCTCGTCCTGACCGGTATGTTTGCTGCAAATTTTGTCGGCCGTGCCTTCGTCAACGGCTGGGAGTCGCTGCTGGATCGCATTCCGGTTGTGCGAGCGATCTACTCGGCGGTCAAGAAATTTGCCGAGATGGTGTTTTCGGACAAGAGCAATTCATTCAAGAAAGTGCTATTGATCCAGTATCCCCGAAAGGGCTTGTACAGCCTCGCGTTTCAAACGTCGGATGAACTGGGTGAAGTCCAGGGCCGGACGGGCGAAGAGGTCGTTTGTACCTTTGTGCCGACGACGCCGAATCCGACGTCAGGGTTCATCATCATCGTGCCCCGCAAAGACATTATCGAACTCGATATGGAGGTGGATGAAGCGCTGAAGATGATCATTTCCCTGGGCGTGGTCGTTCCGGCCTGGCGTAATGACCAGATCAGGGAGCTGCCGCTCAAAATGCCGGAAGAGCCGGAAGAGCCGGAAAAATAAGCGTTTTCAGTGTTGCAGCCCGGCCCGGTAAGGCCTAACATTCCGCCTCTTTGCGGCCCCTGACGGGCTACCCGGATAGCATCATGCGCAGCCATTATTGCGGACAAGTCAACGAGAGCCTGATCGGAGAGGAGATCTCCGTCTGTGGCTGGGTGCATCGTCGCCGCGACCATGGTGGTGTCATCTTTGTTGACCTGCGTGACCGGGAAGGACTGTTGCAGGTCGTCTTCGATCCGGATCACCCGGACATTTTCGCCGAGGCCGAGCGGATTCGCAGTGAATACGTGCTCGCCGTAACCGGCGTGGTCAGGGAGCGACCCGAGGGCACGATCAATCCGAACATGACGACCGGCCAGGTTGAGGTGCTTGCACACGAGCTGGTTACGCTGAACGATTCAGAAACGCCGCCATTCCATCACGACGAGCATGCGAATGAAGAGTTGCGCTTGCGTTATCGCTATCTCGACCTGCGGCGCGACGAAATGCTCGCCAACCTGCGCCTGCGTCATGCGGTCACGCGGGCAATGCGCAACTTCCTTGATGACAATGGATTTGTCGATGTCGAGACGCCGATGCTGACGCGCGCAACACCGGAGGGCGCACGTGACTACATCGTGCCGAGCCGCACGCATCCGGGTA
>CAZVWF010000010.1:0-1509 GCA_964630795.1 uncultured Woeseia sp.
CGCACAGGGTTTAGTCCGTAGCCTGCGTTTGGTATCGTGCCCGCATGAAAAAGTATCTGCTCGCGTTTTTGCTCCTGCCGTTCCTGGTGACCGGCCAGGATCGAGTGCCCGCACATCCCTACATCAAGCTTGAGACGTCTGAGGGCGAGATACTCCTCGAACTCGACGGACGGCGTGCGCCGATTACTGTCGGCAATTTCCTCAATCTGGTCGATAGTGGCTACTTCGATGGCACTATTTTTCACCGCGTCATTCCGAACTTCATGATCCAGGGAGGCGGCTACACGCCTGGACTCAAACTCAAGGAACCCGACGAAACCATTGCCAATGAATCCGGCAATGGGCTGCTGAATCGGCGGGGCAGCATCGCCATGGCCCGGACCAATGAGCCGCATTCGGGCGGGGCGCAGTTCTTTATCAATGTCGCGGATAATGCGTCCCTGGACCCGCAACCGGACCGCTGGGGTTATGCCGTTTTTGGCAATGTCATCCAGGGCATGGATGTCGTCGACAAAATCGCGGCAGTACCGACCGGGCCACAAGGCAACTTTTCTCAAGACGTTCCACAAATCCCGATCATTATCAACAAAGCGTCCCGGTACATCTTCGAGTGACCACCCTCTTCATTTCAGACTTACATCTCGAGGCTGATCGCCCCGAGATTACCGACCAGTTTCTGCGTTTCCTGGAAACAGAAGCGCTTTCCGCTGACAGCCTGTATATCCTGGGCGACCTGTTCGAATCGTGGGTCGGCGACGACGACCCGAACGATCATTACGCATGGATCAAACAGGCACTCGGAAAACTGACTCGAAAACAAGTGCCGGTCTATTTCATGCACGGCAATCGGGACTTCATGATTGGCGAAACATTCGCCAGCGAAACCGGTGTGGTCCTGCTGAATGACCCGATGGTCACGAACATTCATGGCGACCGGGTCCTGCTCAGTCATGGCGACGCTTAGTGCACAGATGACGTCGAATACCAGGGCGTCAGAAAAATGACCCGTGATCCCGCCTGGCAAGCGATGATGCTGCAAAAGTCCCTCGAAGAGCGACTAGCCTTTGCAGCCCGGGCCCGTAACGCGAGCAGGTCGCGGGATGACACGCTCGATGAGGACATCATGGATGTTAATTGTGATGCCATCAATACAGCATTACGCGACGCGGGCGTGCGCACCATCCTGCACGGGCACACTCACCGTCCAGCCGTACATGAATTCGAACTGGATGGTGAACCGGCAAGACGGATCGTACTGGGGGACTGGTACGAGCATGGATCCGTTGTCCGTTGGGATGACGCCGGCCCGGCACTCTGCGAACTGGCGAGAGAGTAGCACCAGCGGGCTCCGCTTGAAGATGCGTGCCCTGGTTCTTGTGCTGCTCAGCGACCGGGGTCGAACTGCGGGTTCCCCGAATGAAATCTGAATTGCGTATCCGGTGAAGAGATTAACTCGGCTTCCAGCGACTTGAGTTCATCAAGACGCGTATCGAAATCTTCACTGGAAAC
>CAZVWF010000010.1:1609-39648 GCA_964630795.1 uncultured Woeseia sp.
GGATAGCGATAGATTAAACCGAGTGCTGTGGATGCCGCTTTGAGTTCGCAGTTCGCGTGATCGTGCAACAACTCCGGGAGCCTGGCGCAAGCCGCTTCAATCCATGCATCAGGGGTTCGCGTGTCGAGGAACCTGGCAACAGGCTCGGGCAGTGTCACAGCCATTCGAGCACTTCCTTTGCGGTCTGTAATCGATCAGCGGGCCGCTTGGCCAGCAATAAATTAATCAACGACTGGTACCTCGCCAGGCGGCTTGGGAGGACCGGCACTGGCGACTTGGTGTGCTTGATGATGATACCCATCGCATCGCTACCGACGAAGGGTTTCTGGCCTGTCAGCATCTCGTAAAAAATGATGCCCAGCGAATAGAGATCACCGCGCTCATCAACTTCTTCTGCATGCCCCTGCTCCGGACTCATGTAATACGGCGTACCGAAGATTTCACCGCTGCCGGTGATCTCCTGTTCCAAGCGCATGCGTTTGGCTAGCCCGAAGTCGATAAGCGCCAGCGTATCGTCACTACGCACCATGATGTTCCCCGGTTTCAGGTCACGATGCAGTATGCCGAGCTTGTGCAGTTCGGCCAACGCGCTGGCAATCTGTCGCGTGTATTCGACAGCTTCCTGCGGCGCGATACCCCGCGCAATTCGCTGTTTCAAATCGCCGCCCGATACATACTCCATTGCGATATGTGCATGGTCATCACTCACACCGAGGTCATAAATCCGGACGATATTAGGGTGATCAAGCTCCGTGACCATCTCGTATTCCTGCAGAAAACGATCGAACGCGCCCAGCCCACCAGAGACGTCCGGCACCTGCCGCAAGACTTTCAGGACGACGTTGATGTCGTCTGAATCCCGGGTCGCAACGTAGACTGCGGAGTGCTCGCTGACGGCGAGTCGTTTGCCCAGCCGATAGCCCCGAATCAGGGGATGGTTACCCGGCTCCCTGCCCTTGACGAACCGGGAGTGGTTTGACGAGACCTTCTGGCGGCTGCGCAGAATATTCTCCACACGTCCAATGAAGGCGGTATGACGTATGCCCTCACGCTCGAAGAATTCACTTGCCCCGGTGTCCAGGGCTTGCGTCCTGGTGCCATTGCCAAAATATACAACGGGGGGAAACGTCTGCTTCTTCACGAACTGGCGCAGCGTAAGCATAGGGTCGCGATCACCCTGGGCGTCGCCCAGTAATACGACATCATTGCCTGCGCCCGAAAACTCGTCGGGCAGGTGACCAGCCGTCATCGGGTCGTAGGCGGAAATGATTGCGTCCGGCCAGCGCGTCGTCACATGGTGCATCAGAAGATTACGGAAGTCGGCATGCCCGTCAATGATCAACACCTTGATGCTCATGGTTGCAGCTCGCCCCGGCCAGTCGCGCCGCTGGTCGACCGGACCGGATCAGGCGCTGAGCGCCTCGTCCGATGACGCCTGCTGACTACTCGGCGTCAGCTCGGGCAGTTGCCATTTCTGATTGGTTCTTGCCTTGGCTTCATCAGAACGCGCTTTCTCCAGGTCACGGAGGTAGTCGGCCGTCACGTCCTCGGTCACGTACTCGCCGGAGAAGCAGGATGTATCGAACTGCGAGATATCCGAGTTGTCATGGCGAACCGATCGAATCAGACCATGCAGGTCCTGGTAAATCAGGCGATCGGCGCCGATGAGCTCTTCAATCTGTTCCACGGTACGACCATTCGCGATCAGTTCGGATGCGGCCGGCATGTCGATGCCGTAGACATTCGGATGCCGGACGGGCGGCGCCGCGGACGCGAAGTAAACTTTCCGTGCCCCGACTTCCCTGGCCATTTTGATGATCTGGCGGGACGTCGTCCCACGCACAATCGAATCGTCGACCAGGAGAACATTCTTGTTACGGAACTCAAGATCTATGGCATTGAGCTTGCGCCGCACCGACTGGGTGCGCTCGGCCTGTCCTGGCATGATGAAGGTTCGGCCGATGTAACGATTTTTGATAAACCCCTCGCGATACTTGACACCCAGGTGGTAGGCAACCTGCACCGCGGCCGTGCGGCTGGTGTCCGGAATGGGAATCACGACGTCAATGTCGTGATCAGGCCATTCCCTGACAATCTGGCCCGCGAGTTGCTCACCCATACGCAGCCGGGCCTTGTACACCGACAGGTTGTCGATGACCGAGTCGGGCCTCGCAAAATAGACGAATTCGAAAATACACGGCGAATAACTCGTCTTCCCCTGGTACTCACGGCGGTGCAACGAACCGTCATTGCCGATAAATACGGCCTCGCCCGGCCTCAAGTCCTGCACATTGGAAAAACCCAGGCTGTCGAGCGCGACGGACTCGGAAGCAACCATGTATTCCTTTCCGTTTCGTGTGTCTCTCTCGCCAAACAGAACAGGGCGGATGCCATTCGGATCACGAAACGCCACGATTCCGTGACCAATGATCATGGCGACCACAGCATAGCCGCCTGAGCAACGGTTGTGGACCGCATCGACAGTATCGAAAATCTGCTCGGCGGTTGGCTCGCCATCCGTTCGCTTCTGCAGCTCGTGGGCGAAGACGTTGAGGAGCACTTCAGAATCGGAGCCGGTATTCAGGTGACGGCGATCCTCACGCGTCAGATGCTCCGTCAATTCATCGTGATTCGTCAGATTGCCATTGTGCGCGAGGCAAATACCATACGGTGAATTGACATAGAACGGCTGCGCTTCCGACGACTGTGCACTGCCCGCGGTTGGATAGCGAATATGGCCGATACCGACATTGCCGGACAATCGAAGCATGTGGCGCTGCTGAAATACATCCCGGACGAGTCCATTGCTTTTCCTGGATTTCAGCCCGTCCTCGCCCCAGGTCACTATTCCCGCGGCATCCTGGCCACGATGTTGCAAGACGGTTAGCGCGTCATATATCGACTGGTTGACCGGTTCCTTACCTACAATTCCAACGATGCCACACATAATGTCTGTTCAGATCCTTGTTACAGTTCGAGTCCAGGCGTCAAAGCTCAAGTTCTTCCGGCATGTGTTGCAACAACTCCATGCTGCGCGGCGCCATCTCGATAATCCAGTCAGCAATTTGCTCGCCCAAGGGAATAAATTCGGACTGCAGCCACCATGGTTCTGTATCAAACCCAGTGTATCTTCCGGCAAGGACAAACACACCGACAAAAAGCAGTGCGCGCATCAGCCCGAAAAAACCGCCGAGCGCCCGGTCGAAGATCGACAGGCCCGTCAAGTGAACAATCTTGGAAAGCACCCAGCCGGCAATCGCACCCGCGATCAGCACAACAACAAATATAAGAAAACGTCCTGCCCAGAGCTGCACCTCTGTCGAGTCAATCGTGCCGCCGAGCCATCCACCGGCGGCCGGCCCCAATCGCATGGCTGCCCAGATCGCGACCAGGAGTGAAGCGATGGAAATTGCCTCTTTGACCAATCCGCGAAACAAGCCGACAACCACCGAAGCAAGGGCGGCGACGATGATGACAATGTCGACAATCTCCATCAGGTGGCGTGCTTCGTCTGGTTCGGGTGATACCGGTCTGTCAGGAGGGGCGATTCTAGCAGATGGTCAATCATCATCGTTAAGGATGCGGAACTACCCGACCCTCATGGCCGGCCCGGGCCAGTTGAGACGCAATAGACCGGGCTGAAGCACGATCTTTCTGTGGTCCGATGCGGACACGTTGCAGAGCCGTCCCGCTGCTGGACACCTCGCTCAGGAAGGCCGCAAAACCCTGATCTCTCAAATCCGCCGCCAATCGCTCGGCGTTTTCCTTATTCGAGAAACTGCCAAGCTGGACGGCCCACATACCCGTGCTTGACTGTGGATCCGCAGGCTGCGGCGCTGCCGCGGACTCCGGTACAGGGGCCTCCGCGACCGCCAGCTTCGGGTCCGGTGGTGACGGCGCCGATTCCTCGATGACAACCTGCTGCCGAGGTGTGCGCTGGACGGTCTCCGTACTACGCGTCGCCGGTACCGGCTGACTGCGATTTCTGTCGAGTACGATTGTTTGCTGCGTCCGTTCCTGGTTGTTTTGCCCAGGCAGTGTCACGGGCTCGCTGACGACGGCGCTCCCTTCGGAAGGGCCATCGAGAAAAACGGGTACAACAAGCACGACGAGAACGACCAGCACGACTGCACCGATAATTCGTTCTTTCAGGGCCCGGTCTGTCAGGCTATGCAAGTTCGTCGATCTCCATGCCGCGCGAGTATAACCCAAGCGACGACTACCATCAGTGCGTCTCTGACGCGGCGCGACCCGCGGTGGCGTGACGCTCGATCCTTTTGAGGGCCGGTCCGGCGACGGAAAAAGAACCGGTGACCAGGATCCGCCCGTCGTCACCGGCCATTGTAGCTGCCGCAGCCAGGGCACCGTCGACATTATCCATGATCTGACAGGGTTTATCGGTCGCATTGGCAATGGCTATTGCGGTCATCTGCGCGTCGGCGCCACGTGTTGCCTCAATTGAAACGGCTATGAATCGATCAACAAGCGGTCCGAACGGTTCGATGTAGCCCGGAACATCCTTGTCCGCCAACATGCCGACAACCGCAATCAGCGGCCTTTTCATTTCGAGCGCATCAAGCTCTCCAGCCAGCGCCTCGGCGGCGGCCGGATTGTGGGCCACGTCGACAATCCAGCGGTCGGCAATCTGCTCAAAGCGGCCGGCAACACGCACGCTTTTCATGGCTGAATCCACATCGGGCCGGTGCAGCATTTTGTCCAGGGATAACGCCTCGAACAAGGCGAGGACCCCGGCTGCATTCCGGTACTGCACGCTCCCCTGCATTGCAGGCTCCTCGATGTCATCCAGCCCCAGGCGCCGGCCTTGCCAGGACCACGACTGGTCGGCATTGATTTCATAACTGAAATCACGGCCGGCAACGATCAGCTCGGCGCCGG
Source organism: uncultured Woeseia sp. (assembly GCA_964630795.1). Lineage (GTDB taxonomy): Bacteria > Pseudomonadota > Gammaproteobacteria > Steroidobacterales > Woeseiaceae > SZUA-117. The sequence goes on from CAZVWF010000010.1 coordinate 6,506, forward strand.
ACTCCAACGCTCGATGCGGAATCGCCTCGGGCACCGACGCTGCGCCAAATACCACCGGCTTGCCGGCCCGCATGATGCCGGCTTTCTCGGCGGCGATGGATTCGATGTCATTTCCCAGCCAGGCACAGTGATCGAGTGAGATATTGGTGATCAGGCAGCCATCGGGTTCGATGGCGTTCACCGCATCGAGCCGCCCCCCCATGCCCACCTCGAGCAGCCATGCATCCGCGGAGGCATCTGCAAATGCCACCAGTGTGGCCAGCGTGCCAAATTCGAAGAATGTAAGCGGGATATCGCCGCGAGCGGCCTCCACCGCCTGTAATGCCGAGATAATCGCGGCATCGCTTACCGGCCGTCCGTCGATGCGCGTCCGTTCGTTATAGCGATGCACGTGCGGAGACGTGTAACTGCCCGTCCGGACGCCTTGCTGCAGTAGCAGCGCTTCGGCGAAAGCAATACTGGACCCTTTGCCATTTGTCCCGGCAATGGTGATGACGCACTCGGGACGCGGCAGTGAAAGTTGTTCGAGCACGGTATGCACGCGCTCCAGACCCAGAACGATTTCCCGGGGAGACAGCGACTCGAGCCAGGGCAACCAGTCGTCGAGCGAATGAAAAGACAGCGTGTCACTCATGCGAAAGCATACAAATAAAGCAACGACCGGTCACCGAACAAAATGCAAGGGTGACTCGCTGCCGCCGCGAAACGCCCTGCGGCGGCCCCTAGTGGGCAGGCGCGGGTCGGTTCTCAAGCTTCGCCAGCAAGTCTGCAATTGCGCCGCGAAGCTCACGTCGATCTACAATCATGTCGACGGCGCCGTGATCCAGCAGGAATTCGCTGCGCTGGAAGCCCTCTGGGAGCTTTTGTCGCACCGTCTGCTCAATCACACGGGGCCCGGCAAAACCGATCAGCGCTTTTGGTTCCGCAATATTGACATCGCCCAGCATGGCCAGGCTCGCGGAGACACCGCCGGTGGTTGGATCTGTCAGCACCGAGATAAAGGGAATCTTCATTTCGGCCAGTATGGCGAGCGACGCCGATGTCTTGGCCATCTGCAAGAGGGAAAAAAGTGCTTCCTGCATGCGGGCACCGCCGCTGGCAGAAAAAGAGATCAGCGGCGCCCTGGTATCAGCGGACACCTGTGCCGCACGGCAGAATCGCTCGCCAACAACAGATCCCATCGATCCGCCCATGAACCCAAACTCGAATGCACAGGCAACCACCGAGCGACCCTTGAGTGTGCCCTTGACGGCCACCAGCGCATCTTTCTCGCCCGTCTTTTTCTGTGCCTGCACGACGCGTTCCCGGTAGCGTTTGCTGTCACGAAAGCGCAGGGGATCCTGTGGCTCCAGGTTGGCGGCAATTTCCGCCTGCGAGTCCGGATCTAGGAAATAGTCCAGACGCGTGCGCGCACCGATTCGCATGTGATGGTCGCACTTCGGGCAAACGCTCAAATTCCTATCCACTTCCTTCCGGTACAACTGCTCGTCGCACTCGGGGCACTTCATCCACACGCCCTGCGGCACCGATCGACTTCGATTCTCGGTGCTGATTCGGGACGGCATCAATTTTTCGAACCAGCTCATAGGGGCGAATCATAAACCTTAATCAGGGGAGTGTCCGCAATTCGCGATGGAAGGCCATATGTGTCGGGATACTCGACACCCGCGAACGTCAATCCATGGGGCGGTGCGGCAACGCCTGCCGCCTTGCGATCCCGACCATCGAGCACCGTTTGCATCCATTCCGGTGCCTGCTCCCCACGCCCGATTTCGACGAGAGTACCGGTAATATTTCTGACCATGTGCTGCAGGAAGGCATTGGCATTCACCGATATTCGCAACCATTCGCCGGTGCGCTCGATCTCCAGCTGACGAATAGTCCTTACGGGTGTTGAGGCCTGGCAACCGGCCGCGCGAAAGGCCGAGAAATCGTGCTTCCCCAGCAAACAGGGTGCTGCCTCTTGCATTCGCGCCACGTCAAGGGACTCATAAATCCACCATGCCCGGTTGCGATAAAGGCTCGAGCGCACGAGCCGGTTCAGAATCAGGTAGTGGTAGGTACGCGACAAGGCACTGAAGCGCGCGTGAAAATCATCGTCGACGACTTTGGCGTAACAAACATTGATGTCGTCCGGGAGTTTGGAATTGATCCCCAGCACCCAGCCGCGCTCTGTCCGCTCTGCCTGTGTATCGAAGTGCGCGACCTGGCCGAACGCATGGACACCAGCGTCGGTGCGGCCCGCACACAATACCTCTGCAGGCTCATTCGCCACCAGGGCGACGGCCTCTTCGATACATTCCTGTACCCCAAGGCCGGACTTTTGCCGCTGCCAGCCAACGTAGCGACTGCCATCGTATTCAATGCCGAGTGCGATACGCATGGTTCAAACTGGCTATGGACCGCCGGTCTCTGAAGACGAGATACAGATCCTCGTGACATCGCTTTGCAGCGCATGAATCACAGGGCAGGTATTGCGGCGCCAGGAAAAACGAAGGACGTACAACCTAACTTGGCAGCGAATCGATCAGCTGCTGCGCCTGCTGCTTTTGCGCGGCGCCACCCTCGTCGAGCACTTCTTCGAGGATACTGAGTGCGCCATCAATATCGCCCATGTCGACATAGGCACGTGCGAGATCCAGCTTGGTACCTACCTCGGTCATGGTACGCGCTTCGTGCAGCTCACCGGACCTATCGTCGGGAGACAGCGATTGTGCCGCACCCCCGACATCGCCGCGCTTGAGTTGTGATTGCTCGACCGTCGCGTCGTCACGCACCTGGTTAACGGTATCGCCAACTTCGCTGACATTCAGCGCAGCCGTGAGTTCGTCGAGATCCAGGTCCATGTCGGTACCGCCTGCCAAGCCTGGCGTTTTAGCCGCATCGTCGCTGGATATATCGGGACTGAATACGTCTTCCGGCAGGGCTTCTGTTTTCGTGAAGTCGAAGTCGCCCTCTTCATCGGCATCCAGACCGGGACTCAACATCGTGGTATCCGAGTCGGACAGATTGTTCTCGATATCGGTCCCGGTATCGACAGCCATCCCCTCTCCCAGCACATGCGTCTGGCCAGTGGCATCCAGCAGGCTGGTGTCGATGCCGACGTCCACATCTTCAAAGTCGTCTGCGAGGGAAGCGGGCTTTGTCTCCTCATCGTCACCCGGTAAAGCCGTCTCGCTGGCCGCCGCCAGCGTATCCTCTGCGTCGATGACTTCCCGGGGACCGGTCGACTCCAAGTCATCGACGTCAACCGCTTCGTGCCTGCCTGTCTCCGCCAGCGCGTCGTCTTCAGAAATCGCCTCGTTCTTGCCCGTTGCCTCCAGGTCGTCATCGTCAATTTCCAGTTCCTGGTCGATCGCCGTGTTCTCGAAATCGCTCAGCACGCCCGCGTCGGCGACATCCGCCGCCAGCGCGCTCGCCTCGAGCGCGTCCAGATCAAGCCCGAGGTCATCCAGGTCGATCTCGGCCGTCGCATCCGCAGGCGGGATTTGTGAGGCATCATCATCGCTGATCGATCGCAATTTGCCGGTGGCCTCCATACCGATTGGCTGTTCGATGTTGGAGGACTGAGCAACGTCTTCCGACGCCACCTGTGTCGTCTCACCAGGACCATCGTCAACGGCGTCATCATCCATCGGTATTTCTGCCGTTTCATCGACTGCAGCCGCGGCGCCTATCGTATCCGCGTCCGCAGAGGCCTCTTGCAACATTTCCCCGGCAAGCGGGTCCTCAATATCGATCGCGTCGTCATCCAGGCTGTAGTCAATGCCTGATCCTGAATCCGGTGGAGTCAGCACCTGCCCTGCGTCGTCGCCGCTATCCGCGCCCAGGTCGATGACATCGCCGGAAGCGGCGTCCAGCGTTCCGGCGAAATCCATGTCCAGTTCGTCGGCGCCGTCCACACCATCCTCAAACGACAGGTCGACCATTCTGCCCACACCCTCGGCGCTGACGCCCGAGAACAGTTCATGATCTGCCGCAATTTGCTGACCCATGATGACGATCTTGTCCCATTCGCCCTGCACACTATCACCGGACTCTGCTCGCAGGCGCTGGGCGGCATCGATAAATGCATCGCGATTGCCCCAGACAAAGTAGATTTCGCAGAGCTTGGCCAGCAGGTCCCGGCGGCCCGGATCCGCTGCAAGCGCCCCGTTAATCAGGTCCGCGGCCTGATCGTAAAGACCGTATGCCATGTGGAAATCGGCTTCGCCGACCGGGTCGCTCTGATCCAGGTTGATCGCCGTTTCACTGCTGACGTTGTCTTCCGGCGACGGCGGCGCACCGGTCGCATCACCGGGGCCTGACCTGTCGAAAGTCTCATCGGTCTCGGGTACCGCAGTCATGGCCTCCATGTCCGGCATCTCCGTCGATTCAGGAATCGCAGGCTCCCCGGCCGCCGGTACCTCCAGCGTGTCATCCAGACCGATGAAATCAGAATCCGTCTCTGTCCCGGGCTCGACGACAACGATCGCTTCATCACCGTCCCGGGCCAATGCATCGAGTTGCCCCGTCGACGCGGCCTCGTCATCGTCCATGTCATCGGCATCCAGCGCATCCCAGACGCCAGCCGCTCCTCCATCATCCCGGCGCGCTGCACGTCGCATGAACCACAAAAGAATACCGACGGTCAGTATCAGCGCACCGCCAATCCAGACCCAGAAATTGTTCAGGTAGCCAAGCATGGTATCGACCATGCCCTCGTCCCTGACCGGCTGGGAAACAACTGCCGGGGCAGGCTGCACCGCAGGTGCCGGCGCTTCGTCGACGACGTCTTCAACCGGCTCCGCATCTTCCCCGGTGGCACCGTCGTCAACAAAGATCTCGTCACCACGAAGGTCTGCCAGCTCCTGGCGCAATGCCGCCAATTCGTTGTCTTCAATTACGATCAGAGCGGATGGGTCGTCCAGGATGGCTTCAATCTCGCCGATCCGCACCTGGACCGGATCCACGATGCCATCGTCCACGGCGTCATCGACAGGTGCTTCTGCGCCGGTGTCGACACGGGTATCCGACAATGTGAGGTCGTCTTCCTCGTCGGGCGGCACGAGCGTGAGGCTGGGCTGCGTCTCCAGCGGATCGACAACCGGGTTCGTGGCGGGCGGCAGCGGCTCGGGCGCCAGTGCCAATGCGTCTTCTCCACCCCATTCGGCGTTCTGGCGGAGAACTTCATTGACGGCAATGCCACGACTGATACGGAAGACATCATCTGCACTCGGAATTCTCAGGGTCGCGCCGGCACGCAAGCGGTTAATATTGCCGTCGAAAGCCTGTGGATTGGCTTCGAATATCGCCAGCATGGTCTGGCTAAACGTCAGTCGATCGTCCGGCCGCACTTCCTGCGCAATGCTCCACAGCGTGTCGCCACGAGCCACCACGCGATTGCCACCCGGCGTGCCATCAAAAGTCGGTCCGCCAAAACTATTTGCAGAAGCGGGTTCCTCGAACGGCAGCCTTAGTGACGCTGCGGGCGGAGGCGAGGTTTCAGTCGGCGACATCTGCGACCGTGTCGCCGGGCGCTCGATCTGGCCGCTATCCGCCAGTACCGTTCTCGTCGGCGCAGTTACCGGCGCGGCAGCCGACGTGGTTGGCGGAGGTGCGAATGTCGGCGGATCCAGCAGAAGCGTGTATTCGCGAAGCAGGCGACCACGCGACCACGTCGCCTCGACGAGAAATGTAATGAAAGGCTCGGTGATGGGTTCTGTCGATGTTACCCGGATGACGTTGCTGGCGGCCCGACCGGACTTTTCGATCTCAAAACGCAAACCCGCCAGAAACATCGGACGATCCAGGTCATAACGCTGGAACGCTTCCGGTGCGGCCAGTTCAACCGTCAGGTTATCGAGCTCTTCCGGTGTCGCTGCCAGCAGTTCGATCTCTGCCCGCAGTGGCTCATTTAACGCTGAACTCAGTCGTATATCTCCGAGGCCAAGTGCCCATGCCTGTAGCGTAAACAACAGGAATGGCGCAAGCGGCCATACACGATTAAGTCTTGGCGGCATAATACTTTTCTCCAGCTCCCCAATTCCCGTCAGAAATGGACCGCTCCGAAGCTTGAATGATCAATGGGGGCACCCTTACGCTTGGTCCGAACTATAGCTTATAAATAATTTTTCGCCAATATTTCAGCTATTTGGACGCTATTTAGAGCCGCACCCTTACGAATATTATCAGCCACGACCCAGAGATTCAGGCCCAGCGAATGACTGATGTCTTCGCGCACTCTGCCGACGTAAACCGGGTCATTTCCGGAGGCCTCTGTTACCGCCGTCGGGTAGGTTCCGAGGTCCACACCGTCGAGTAATTCGACACCATCCGCCGCACGCAATAATTCACAGGCTTTCTCGGCGGATATCTTTTCACGCGTCTCAAGATGGACTGCCTCGGAATGCCCAAAGAATGCCGGAATGCGCACGGCTGTCGCATTAACAGCGATGGAAGAATCGCCCATTATCTTCCGGGTTTCCCAGACCATTTTCATCTCTTCCCTGGTATAGCGATTGTCCTCAAACACATCGATATGCGGCACGGCATTGAACGCGATCTGTTTTGCGTTGTCCCTGGATTCTTTCGGATTGCCGCTCAACATCGCCGCCGAGTGTGTCGCCAGGTCCTCCACGGCTGCGCGGCCGGCACCCGATACGGCCTGGTAGGTGGCGACATTGATACGGGTAATACCGACGGCGTCGTAGATGGGTTTGAGTGCGACCAACATCTGGATGGTCGAGCAATTGGGATTCGCGATGATGCCGCGATTCGTATAGTCGGCGATCTTGTCCGGATTGACCTCCGGGACGACGAGCGGAATATCGTCTTCGGAGCGGAATCGTGACGTGTTATCGATCACGACACACCCAGCCTCAGCCGCCTTCGGCGCATAAACATCCGATACCGAAGCACCTGCCGAAAAAAGTCCGATCTGAACCCGGGAAAAATCAAATTCCGCCAGATCCTCAACGTCGACCTTGCGGTTGCCGAACATGACCGTCTTGCCCAGCGATCGCTCACTCGCCAGCGCATGTATCCGGCCAATCGGAAATTTGCGCTGCGCGAGAATGTCAAAAAGGGCCTCGCCGACGACGCCAGTGGCGCCAGCGACAGCTATATCGTAGGTATCAGGCATCGGGATTTTCTTTCTTGAAGACGGGATTATTCGGTGGTGTCAGTCACGACAGGCGTCACTGACTCGACATCGGCATTCTGTGCACGGTGCCTAAGGTAGTGGTCCATCAGCACCAGTGCAACCATTGCTTCTGCAATCGGGGTGGCGCGAAGGCCCACGCAGGGATCATGACGGCCAATGGTCACAATCTCGGATTCCTTGCCTTCCCTGTCGATCGTCTGCCCGGGCTGGCTGATGCTCGACGTCGGTTTCAGGGCAATGCTGGCTAGAATGTCCTGGCCTGAAGAAATGCCGCCGAGCGTGCCACCGGCATCGTTCTTTGCGAACCCGTCGCTCGAGATTTCGTCACGGTGCTCGCTGCCTCGCTGGGCGACCGCCGCAAAGCCGGCGCCAAGTTCGACGCCCTTTACTGCGTTGATGCTCATCAGGCCATGCGCAAGATCGGCTTCCAGTTTGTCGAAGACCGGCTCGCCGAGACCGGGCGGCACATTGCTTGCAAGTATGCTGATTTTCGCACCGATCGAGTCGCCGTCCTCCCGCAACGCATCCATGAAAGCCTCGAGTTCGGGCAGTCGGTCCGGATCGGCGCAGAAGAAAGGATTGTTCGCCACGGCATCGAGATCCGTCGCCGCGAGCTCAATCGAGCCAAGCTGAGACACATACCCCGCGATGCGAATGCCTTCGCGTTCCGCCAGGTACTTTCTCGCGATCGCACCGGCGGCAACGCGCATGGTGGTCTCGCGAGCTGACGAACGTCCTCCGCCACGATAGTCCCTGATGCCATACTTCTGTTGATACGTGTAATCGGCGTGGCCAGGTCGGAACTTGTCTTTGATCTTCGAGTAATCGTGCGAGCGCTGATCGACGTTTTCGATCAAGAGCCCGATCGGTGTGCCCGTTGTCACCCCCTCGAAAACACCGGAAAGAATTCGAACCTGGTCGGGTTCCTGCCTGGCCGTCGTATGACGGGATTTACCCGGTCGGCGGCGTTCCAGGTCTGCCTGGATGTCGCTTTCAGACAGCGCCATGCCAGGCGGACAGCCATCGACCACACAGCCCATGGCCGGGCCGTGACTTTCCCCGAAGGTGGTCACGGTGAATAATCGTCCGAAACTATTGCCTGACATGTTCCTGTTCTTTAATCAGCTGGACTGAAATCGCTCGAGATCGGCCCTGGTCAGCAGGAATACGCCCTGCCCGCCCATTTCGAATTCCAGCCACGTAAATGGCAATTCCGGGAAACGCGCTTCCAGTGCCGGCTGGCTGTTGCCTACCTCGACGACCAGTATGCCGTTTTCCGCCAAGTAATCCGGAGCATCATGCAGGATAGATTTCACCGAATCCAGACCATCGGCACCGGCACCCAGCCCCATTGCGGGCTCGTGGCCATATTCGGGCGCCAGCGCATTCATATCTTCAGCGTCCACATAGGGCGGGTTGCTCACGATGACGTCATAGCGGCACGGCAGCAGGTCACTAAAGAAATCTGAGCGAACCAGCCGCACACGGTCAGCCAGCCCGTGTTTGTCTGCGTTGATCGCTGCAACCTCGAGGGCGTCGGGGGACAGATCGACTGCATCAACGGTCGCTCCGTCACAATAAAGCGCGCTGGCAATGGCTATGCAGCCGCTACCGGTACCCAGGTCCAGGACTGTGCGGACCGACTGTGCCGGAATCCACGGTGCAAAACCGTCGATGATGAGTTCGGCCAGTGGCGACCGCGGCACGAGGACGCGCTCGTCGACGTAAAACTCGATACCCGCGAACCAGGCCTTGTTCAGGAGGTAGGCGACCGGAATCCTCTCCTTGATCCGCCGACTGGCGATTTGCCGGATGGAACCCGCCTTCTCCGCTGGCACTGCCTGGCCGTAGACCGATGCCGGGTCGGCGTGGTCCAGGTCGAGCATACCGAAAACGAGGTAAGCAGCCTCATCCAGCGGATTGTCCGTGCCATGCCCATAGACCAGGCCGGCATCGTCAAAAATGCCGGCGATTTCCTCGATGATGGACCCGACCGTCGTCATGTCATTGCACGCTCTTATTGCATCATTCAGACGACAGAGTCTATCGGTAGAGACGCAATGACGCATCGCAAATCTCAGGTCGACAAATCAGGTTAGAATGCCGCCATCATGAGTTCCCTGAGAAAATTAGTTGCGATCGGTTTCCTGCTTCTCGGCGTGACCGGCGGCAGTGCCCTCCTTTTCCTGGCAATCAACGGCACATCACAGGAACCTGTGAAAGCGACGTTTCTGCCGATGCCGAGACCGCTGCCCGACTTCGCATTGCTCGATCATCAGGGCCAGCTATTTACACGCGACAACTTCCGTGGCCGCTGGCAGATCGTTTTTTTCGGTTTTACAAATTGTCCTGACATCTGCCCTGCCACTCTGCAGCAACTGGCGATTGCGCGAGATCGCGTACTCGCCGATGGCGGCCGGTTTCCGCAAATAGTCCTCGTGAGCGTCGATCCGGATCGGGATTCGCCGGACGTGCTTGAACGCTATGTCGCCAATTTCGGTGATGACGTTATCGGGGTGACCGGTGAGATGGCTGAGCTCGAGAAACTGACACGCCCCCTGGGCATCTATTTTGCCCGTTCAGGTGAGGCGGACACGGACAGTAGTTATAACGTCGATCACTCGGCATTCGTTCTTTTGATCGACAGTGCTGCTGAATGGCGAGCGCTATTCGGCCCACCCCACGACGTGGCGAGCTTCGTTCATGACGTACCACTCCTGATGGATGCCGGATGATTCGCCTGCCAGTATGGACGATGCTGCTGCTGGCCGGACTGGGTGCCTGCCAGCCGCACGTAGAACCACCCGTTGTCATTAGTGACGTTCGGATTCTCGCGCCCATGCCGGGCAGTAGCGCCGGCGTCGCCTACATGACGATCAGTAACAACGGCGACGCACCCATACGGATCAGTGGCATTCGCAGCCCGCAGTTTGACCGCATCGAGATGCACGAGACCCGTACCGATGCCGAGGGTATTTCCCGCATGAATCAACTGGGGCATGTGGAGATCCCGGCAGACGGAGCCACCGAATTCATCGCCGGCGGCAAACACCTGATGTTGATGGGGGCCAAACCCGATGCAATGGCCGGGTCACCCGTCACGCTGGAAATCGAATACAACGAAGGCTTGCTCGTGGTCAGCGCGACCCTGCAGGGTCGCGTGCCCACCGAATAAGCCCGGAAACAAGTCGGATGCCCGAGATCACCGCAAAACTGTTTGTTGCCCTGCAGCGCCTGTTGCCCAGGTACCTGATGACAGCGCTCGTGTACCGGATCGCGCGGATCCGGCAGGTCGCGATAAAAAACTTCCTTATTCGCCAGTTTATCCGGCTGTATCACGTCGACACCGAACAGCTATTGCACCCGGTACCTGACGGCTATAAAACATTTAATGATTTTTTTATTCGTGCGCTCGCCGACGGTTCGCGAGCCGTCAGCGAGAATTCTGGCGACATCGTGTCGCCGGTCGACGGCACCGTCAGTGCGGCCGGCGCACTCAACGGCGAGCAGTTGATCCAGGCCAAGAGCCACCATTACTCACTGCCCGACCTGCTGGCGACGGACACGGCGGATGCTGAGCGTTTCGCCGGGGGCGCTTTCGCAACCCTTTATCTTGCGCCCTACAACTACCATCGGGTGCACGCTCCTGTTGCGGGCAAACTGACCGCCATTCGCTATATCCCTGGCGCGCTATACAGCGTAAACGACGCGACCGTGCGGCAGCTCCCGCAGCTATTCGCCAGAAACGAGCGCGTCGCCTGCCACTTCGATACGGAATTCGGGCCGATGATCCTGCTTTTTGTCGGGGCATTGAATGTCGGCACAATCAACACGATCTGGACAGGCGATATCCGGCCGCGAAAGGTGGGTGTCGTCGAAGCATTCAACCTCAATGGCTTGCAGGTGAAAAGCGACTTCGCCTGCGGCGACACCCTCGGATGGTTCAACATGGGTTCGACGGTCATCCTGATTACGCCGCCCGGGTCCGGCGACGGTTTTGCGAGGCTGGCTGCCGGGCAGGCACTTCGTATGGGTGAGACGATCGGCCGATTTACGGACGGCGCATGAGCTGGATGCCGACGTCGGGTGTCGAAATGGCGCTCGCCCGCGCGTCGATCCTCGATAAGGCGCGCCAGTATTTCGCCTCGCAAAACGTCCTCGAGGTGTTTACGCCCGCCCTGTCCTCAACCGGTGTAACCGACCCGAATATCGACAGTGTACCTGCGATGCTTGGCGATCGGACGGTGTATCTGCATACCTCCCCGGAATTCATGATGAAGCGGCTGATTGCAGCCGGCTTCGAGGACATCTACCAGGTCTGCCGTGTTTTTCGCGATGGTGAATCAGGGCCCCTGCATCAACCCGAATTCACCATGATTGAGTGGTATCGGCTCGACTTCAATCTTACCGACATCATTGCCGACTGCATTGACCTGGTCACTGAAATGCTCGCTGCGGACGGAGCGCGACAACCGAGGATCGTCAGCTATTCGGACATCTTTGCCGAAACACTGTCGATCGATCCAATGACGGCATCCCCCGACCGGCTGGCTGACCTGCTGGAGGCCGATGCGCAACTACGCGCATCCATCGGTGAGGACCGTGACGCCTGGCTCAATCTCGCGATGGCTACACTTGTCGCGCCGCATTTTGCCGACAACGGCCTGACTGTCATCTTTCACTATCCGGCAAGCCAGGCATCGCTGGCTCGCCTTTGCCCTGAAGAGCCGACCGTCGCCGAACGCTTCGAGCTCTATCTCGGATCCGTCGAACTGGCCAACGGTTTTGTCGAACTCACGGATCCTGACGTCCAGCTGCAACGCTTTGAGAATGAACGACAATTGCGCGCTGCACGCGGTAAGCCGGTCGTCGCAATAGATGACGACCTGATCAATGCGCTGCGATCCGGCTTGCCTCCGTGCGCAGGCGTTGCGCTGGGGCTTGACCGGTTGCTGATGATCGCCGAAGGTCAGGACGACATTGCAAACGTCATGACCTTTCTGCCCGGGGGCCGACGTGACCGTTGACTATGCGCGACTTCAGTCGCAGTTTGAGGCGCTCGCCGATACTGACAGCGATGCGCTGGCCATGAGCGCCAACTTTGTCGCGCTCATCTATTCGGAAATGCCGGATATCAACTGGCTCGGCTTGTACGTCACCCGCGGCAACGAACTGGTGCTCGGGCCGTTCCAGGGGCTGCCAGCCTGCATCCGCATTCCTTTCGGCCAGGGCGTCTGTGGCACGGCCGCGCAGGAAGCCATGACGCAACGGATCGCCGATGTGCACGCATTCGAAGGCCACATCACCTGCGATCCGGCCTCAAATTCGGAACTGGTTGTGCCGCTGATCGACGATCGCGGCGTCATCGGTGTGCTGGACATTGACAGTCCGCTGACCGGCAGATTCAGTGCCGGGGATCAGGCAGGTGTCGAAGCTTTGTGCGCATCTTTTGTCAATCGGCTTTCGCCCGATGCATCAGCCGGTCATGGATTTATTTGACGCGACTCACGTACTCGGAAGAACGGGTATCAACACGAATCGTCTCGCCCTGTTCAATGAACAACGGGATCCTCACAACAGCGCCGGTCGACAGGGTTGCCGGCTTCACACCACCACTCGCCGTATCACCTCGAACGCCGGGATCGGTTTCAGTGATCTCGAGCTCAACAAAATTTGGCGCTAACACGATCAGGGGCTCGTTATTCCACAAGGTGACCTGGCAGACATCCTGCTCGGTCAACCAGTTGCTTGCATCGCCGACGGCCTTCGCATCAGCAGCATACTGCTCGAAGGTATCAGCCACCATGAAATGCCAGAACTCCCCGTCCGAATAGAGATATTGCATATCCGTGTCCATGACATCGGCTGCCTCGACACTGTCGCCGGACTTGAACGTCTTATCGACGATCTTGCCGGTTTTCAGGTTCTTGATCCGGACGCGGTTGAATGCCTGCCCTTTGCCCGGTTTGACGAACTCGTTTTCGACGATGATGCAGGGGTCGCTATCGATAATGATGCGCAGACCGGAGCGAAATTCGTTTGTGTTGTAGCTGGCCATTTAGGTACCTGGAACCGGGTATTTCCCGGCCTGACGATGCTCGTGACTGGTTACCCGGGTCACCGCCCGGGGGGCCGCAATTCTACCCGTGAATGCCCGAGAACTTAAGGCCTGCGAACACCTGGCCTGCAGGACCCATTTGGCAGGAAACCGGCCAAAAACGCCAACTCGGACACCCAAACCGGGGAAATTTGTTGATTCCCGTCACGGTTTTGGCACGACATCAGGAACAGCCAATACCGATCTGGTTAGATTGGGTTCGTTGTTCCCAGAGATATGGGGCACGCCTGCATATGGAATAGGCACTCCTGCACAAGGAATAACAGGGGCGTGAATTGACCGATAAGCACCACATATCAATCGCCGTATTGTCCGGCAATCAGGATGACGTTGGATTCGTCAATACCTGTTTGCGAGATGCCGGTCATGCGGCACATTGCCTCTGGATAGCTGCGCCCGAACGCTTTGCCGACGCCCTCGGTAAAGAATCCATCGAACTCATCATACTGAGTATTGACAGTTACAGCGGCGATGTCCGGCAGGCCATCAAGCAAAAAGACGAGTTCATACCCGAAGTGCCGGTCATCGCGATCGGACAAGAGGCCGATGAGGTCTCAATCCTGCGGGTCATGAAGCATGGCGCCTGCGACCTTGTGCCCATCGAACAAAAGGCACGACTGCAAGCGGTCATCAATCGCGAACTTCGGGCGTATCGAATGGAGCGTGCCCTCAACAATACCCTGATAGCCACGACGGAATATCGCAAGCAGCTGCACGATTACATGCAGAACTCCAGCACGGCTATTGCCAATGTGCGCGCGGGAACCGTAACCGACGTCAACAACGCATGGCTCAGACTCTTCGCCGCGGGCGACAAGGATGATGTCGTGGGAAGGCCGTTGATGAATCATTTCCTCGAGGAATGTCACACGGCCATCGAGGGTGCCGTGGTTGCCACCGCCGCCGGCAAGTGGCAGGAAGGAGAGCTGCTTGAAGCGAAATCGAGCAATGCCGCAGGTGACGTGAACGACCTCTCCCTGTCCTTTCAACTCGCCAATTTCTCCGACGAACCGCAAGTGCAGATTCGAATAGAGCCGCCCGCACACGTTGTTCAGGAGCCCGCCAGGCTCGTACACGATGCGCTCGAGCATGACCCGACGACCCTGTTCTATCATCGCGCTCAATTCCTTGAGCGCGTAGCGAAGCGGCTGAAACGCAAACCGAAGTCCGGCATGTACGCGCTGGCTTATATCAAGCCTGACGATTTCTCGGGGATCCGGCGCGCCGTTGGCATTCTCGACTCCGAGGAAGTTCTTGTGCAGTTCTCTGAAGAGATTCGCAAACAAATGCATTTCCGGGATGTCGCCGGCCGCTTTGAAGGCACGGCCATCATGGCGTTAATCGAACGCGGCAATGAGCGCGATGCCGAAGCATGGGGCAAGCAGCTCGTTGATCACGTAAAAAATCATGAATTCACGATTGGCGATACCCGGGTCAAACTGACCTGCACGGTGGGCATTGTTGGCGTCAGTGAGGCATTTTCGACACTGGAAGAGCTGGTTGCCGCCGCCACTGAAGCTCATGCATCCGGCAAGGACGGTGGAGGCAATGCTGCAGCACTGCGGTACTCGACCGACGTCGACACACGTATTAAAAAGCACGACAAGATCTGGATTCAGCGAATCAAAGACGCGATGGCGGACAATCGCTTTCAACTGGCACAGTTGCCCATCGCCGGGCTGCGCAGCGATACCCGTAAGATGTACGACATCCTGATTCGAATGGTTGATGAAAAGGGCAACTCGATCCTGCCATCCGAGCTCCTCCCTGCGGCCGAGCGCAACAACCTGATGACGGTCATCGACCGATGGATAATCAGATCATCGCTTGAATTCTGCAAAGAGCATGATGCCGAACGTGTGTTTGTACGATTATCACGACAATCCATACAGGACCGTTCGCTGGTCGACTGGATCATCGAGCAGATGCGATCCTTCAAGGTGGATCCAGCGAAGCTGGTTGTGCAGATTCCGGAACAGGAAGCCGCCAGATACATCAAGGATGCCAAAGCCATGTCCGAAGCACTGCGCGTGGCTGGCGTTCAATTTGCGCTGGAGCATTACGGCGTAGACAAAAATCGATTCCAGATTCTCGATATTCTGAAACCCAACTTCATCAAGATCGATGGCGAGGTGATGCATTCCCTCATGACCGATACGGCATTACAGGAAGCCGTTCGTTTGCTGGCGCAAACTGCCGTCGAGCGCAATATCGAAACTATCGCTGAACGCGTTGAAAACGCGAACGCCATGGCTGTCCTGTTTCAGGCCGGCGTGCATTTCATGCAAGGCCATTACGTGCACGAACCCGAAGTCGTCCTGCAGGAACCCGTGCAGATGACCAAGACGCTGGAAGCGGTCGGTTCCAGGTAATCACTTTCATTGACCTTGCGGCGGTGTTCGCCGTGCGACGTCCGCCACAATTTGCCCTTTCTCCCGGTTCAGCACCGAAATTATGCAGAACAGCGATAGTTCCGGCGCGAGCCCTATTCGGGGACTTCGGCGATCAGGCGTTCGACCTTCCGCCAGCCCTTGGGCAGCAAGCGACCACGTAACGCACGTTCGCCGTAATAGTCATCCAGGTCATTCCACTTCAGCGTCATCTTGCGTGTCGCCGTATGCACCTGGAGATTGCCGTCCTCGGGTATCACGCAGGCGGCGACGAGCGTTTCTTCGCCAGCCTTGTAGGCTTTCGCCGGGATATTGATGAGTTTGTTGCCCTTGCCCTTGGCCAGTTCGGGTAACTCATCCATTTCGAAACACAACAGGCGCCCGATCGACGAAACGCCCGCGATCAGGCATTCAGCGCCCGCCGGTACCGGGGATGGCACCACCGCCTTGCCGCCGGCGGGAACTCGCAAGACGAGCTTGCCCGCTTTGTTACGGGTCACGAGATCATCAAGCTTTGCCAGGAAGCCGTAGCCGGCATCGCTGGCGAGCAAGTAGCAATCATCACCCTCGCCGATCAACGTGCCACAAAATTCCGACCCGTCCGGTGGCTTGAAGCGCCCCGAAAGCGGATCGCCCTGACCGCGCGCTGACGGCAGTGTCTGCGCCAGGCAACTGTAGACGCGACCGGTACTGTCGATAAACATGGCGAGCTGGTTGCTTCGTCCCTGTGCTGCCGCCAGGTAACCGTCACCCGACTTGTAACTGAGCGCCAGGGGATCGATGTCGTGGCCTTTCGCCGCCCTCGCCCAGCCACGTTTGGACAGTACGACGGTGACAGGCTCACTGGCGACCAGCTGGGTCTCATCAAGCGCCTGGGCCGCTTCCCGCTCGACGATTTCGGTCCGCCGATCATCGCCATAGCTCTCGGCATCCTCAAGAATCTCTTTCTTGATCAGGGTTTTCAGTCGCGCGGCGCTTTTCAGGATTTGCTCGAGCGTCTTACGCTCGTCGTTAAGCTCTTGTTGCTCGCCCTTGATCTTCATCTCTTCCAGCTTCGCGAGGTTGCGAAGACGCAGGTTGAGGATGGCCTCGGCCTGGATGTCGGAAAGCTTGAACTTCTTCATCAGGACGGGCTTCGGCTCGTCCTCATTGCGAATGATCTTGATGACCTCATCGATATTGAGATAAGCGACGAGCAGACCGTCCAGTATGTGTAGCCGGTCCATGACGATCTGGAGACGATGCTTGAGACGCCGCTTGACGGTCTCTTTGCGGAACTTGATCCATTCCGCGAGAAGGCCGACAAGATTGAATGTCCTCGGCCGGCCGTCCAGCGCAACAATATTCATGTTGATACGAACGGTTCGTTCGAGTGATGTGGTCGAAAACAGGTGTGACATCAGTTCCTCGACATCCACCTTGCGCGACTTCGGCGTTATCACCAGGCGGATCGGCTCTTCATGATCCGACTCGTCCCGTAAATCCTCGACCAGCGGCAACTTCTTGTTACGCATCTGGGTCGCGATTTGCTCGAGCACCTTGCTGCCCGACACCTGGTGCGGCAGGGAATCGATGACAATATCGCCATCTTCCAGTTTGTAAGAAGCGCGAAGACGCAAGGTGCCGCTGCCAGTATCGTAGATCTGCTTGATGTCAGCGCGCGGCGACACGAGTTCACCACCGGTGGGAAAATCGGGACCCTTGATGTGCTTCATTATTGCGGCAACGGTCGCCTTCGGGTTGTCGATCAGATGGACCAGCGCGCTCGCGACCTCATTGAGATTGTGTGGTGGCACATCCGTGGACATGCCGACGGCGATACCGGTCGTACCGTTCAACAGCAGGTTCGGCAGGCGCGCCGGCAACACGACCGGCTCATCGAGCATGCCATCAAAGTTCGGCGCCCAGTCAACCGTGCCCTGGCCCAGTTCCTGCAACAGAGACTTCGCGTAGGGCTGCAAGCGCGATTCGGTGTATCGCATTGCTGCAAACGACTTCGGGTCGTCAGTGGAGCCCCAGTTACCCTGACCGTCAATAACCGGGTACCGATAGGAAAACGGCTGCGCCATCAGCACCATCGCTTCGTAGCAGGCCGAATCACCATGCGGGTGAAACTTGCCGATGACATCGCCCACGGTGCGTGCCGATTTCTTGTGTTTCTGGCCGGCCGAAAGACCCAGCTCGCTCATCGCGAATATGATGCGCCGCTGCACCGGTTTCAGGCCGTCACCGATCTGTGGCAGGGCCCGGTCAAGAATGACGTACATGGAATAGTCGAGATACGCCTTCTCTGTATATTCCTTGAGCGCCTGTTGCTCGACACCTTCGAGGTTCAATTGATTTTGCATGTCTCTCCGCCTCGCCTAGACTTCCGCGAGATTGCCTTTCTGCTCAAGCCACTTTCGTCGGTCGCCCGAGCGTTTTTTTGCCAGCAGCATGTCCATGAGTTGATCCGTTTTGTCGCTGGCGCTGACCGTCAACTGCACCAGTCGACGGGTGTCGCGGTTCATCGTCGTTTCCCGTAGCTGCGACGGGTTCATTTCACCCAGTCCTTTAAAACGGGTAACCGTAACCTTGCCGCGCATCTTCTCTGTGCCGATACGATCGAGAATTCCCTGGCGCTCGGACTCATCCAGGGCGTAGAACACTTCCTTGCCGACATCGACGCGATAGAGCGGCGGCATTGCTACGTAAACGTGACCGGCAAGGACCAGTTCGCGGAAATGGCGCAGGAAGAGCGCGCACAGCAACGTTGCGATGTGCAGGCCATCGGAGTCCGCATCAGCAAGGATGCAAATTTTGTGATAGCGCAAATGGTCAAGGTCCGCATTGCCCGGATCGACACCCAGCGCAACACTGATGTCGTGTACCTCCTGCGACCCGAGAATTTCGGCTGCGTCGACTTCCCATGTATTCAGGATTTTGCCGCGCAAAGGCATGATCGCCTGCGTATTCCGGTCTCGCGCCTGTTTGGCAGAACCGCCCGCGGAATCGCCCTCAACCAGGAAGATCTCGCACAACTCCGGTTCCTGTGAGGTGCAATCGGCCAGTTTGCCGGGCAGTGCCGGACCGGTGACGACCTTCTTGCGCACCACCTTCCTGGCGGCCTTCAGGCGTTTCTGCGCCTTGGTAATTGCAAGCTGCGCAATGACGTCCCCGGTTTCGGGGTGCTGATTCAGCCAAAGCGCAAAACTGTCCTTGATCACACCCGATACAAAGGCCGCTGATTCGCGCGAGGACAGGCGCTCCTTGGTCTGGCCGGAGAACTGCGGGTCCTCGAGTTTCGCACTGAGAACAAAGTTGAGGCCGTCCCAGACATCCTCGGGTGCAATCTGAACGCCCCGTGGCAACAGGTTCCGGAAGTCACAGAACTCCCGTATTGCATTCGTCAGGCCGGTGCGGAATCCGTTGACATGGGTACCGCCCTGCGGCGTTGGCACCAGATTCACGTAACTCTCTGTGGTGCCCTGTGTGCCATCGGCGTGCCAGGCGAGCGCCCAGTCCACAGCCTCATGCTCACCCGCCAGCAACCCCGCGAACGGTTCGGCGGGCAAGTGCTCGCCCTTACCCATCGCTTCCTTGAGATACTCCTCAAGTCCACCCGTGTAGAGCCACTCAATACGTTCTTTCGGTTTCGCGACCTTGAGCCGGACCGTCAATCCGGGACAAAGCACAGCTTTGGCCTTAAGGGCATGCTTCAGCTTCGGCACCGATATCCTGGCTGAATCGAAATACTTCGGGTCAGGCCAGAAGCGAATCGTCGTCCCGGTATTGGCCTTGCCGACCTTGCCAACAACTTCGAGCTTGCCGCGCTTTTTGCCGCCGGCAAAACTCAGGTTGTATTCCCTGGCATCACGCCGAATCCATACCTCGAGATTCTTCGACAGCGCATTGACGACCGATACACCCACACCGTGCAATCCGCCGGAATACTGGTAATTGTCCTTGTTGAATTTGCCGCCCGCGTGCAGCCGCGTCAGGATAAGTTCAACGCCGGGAATCTTTTCCTTCGGGTGTTTGTCGACGGGCATACCGCGTCCGTCGTCCTGAACCTCGATCGAACCGTCGGCATGCAAGGTCACCTCGATCTTCTTGCAATGACCGGCGAGCGCCTCGTCGACACTGTTGTCGATAACTTCGTGCGCCAAATGGTTTGGCCGGGACGTGTCTGTGTACATGCCCGGTCTGCGCCGCACAGGCTCGAGGCCACTCAAGACCTCGATGTCGGCCGCATCGTATCGTTTGCTCACTATTCGATTTGCCCCAAGCGAGATAGTGGTTGATTTGCGTGGGGATTCTAGCGCGATTTGACGGACGCGTCTCGGCAAAAAACGTCACCGCCCCACGGTGACGAAGAAAGATCAGTCGAGGTCTTTCAACAATGCCGCGCGAACATTTTCTGCAACCGGGAGAATTTCCACCCGATAGACCTCGTGATCGATACCCGCTGCCAGCGGTGCCCCGTCTTTGAGCGCCTGCACATCCCCGGCACTTAACTCAAAACGAAGGAAATGGACGGCCGAGGTCTTGTCGTCATCTGCGCGTTCGAGGTCTTCATCGGCAATGGGTGCAATTCGTTCGCCGTCGCCAACCTGCAACCAGACCTTGTCTTCGATCCCGACCAGCCTGGCGAGCATTGCCTTGCGCTCCTCAACGTCCGGAAACTCGACCATGAAGGTCGCCTTCCAGTTGCTGCCGTCGGGAATCAGTGGATTGTAGGCATCCAGTTCCTCCTGGATGCCCTCGGCTTCGAAGATGCGCTCGATCCGCAGCATCTCCTGCACCTGGTATTGCATGGTCATGCTGTCTTCGAAATAGAGGGTCGCATTGGTGCCCAGTTCGAGACGACGATCGCGCTTGTGCGCCATGACCGCCTGACGAAACTCGTCACGTTTCTCTGAATACTGCTCGAGACTCAACAGCGTTTCCCGGGATAGTTTTTGCATGTCAGATTCCGTAGGCGCGACGCAACAGGCTCAATGGATTGCCGGCATCCTGATCGTCCAGGCCACCCGCGATCTGGACTGCCGCCATCGGGCAATCACTCACAAAGTGATCGGACTGGCCTTTCTTGACCTTGCTAATGACGGGTCGCGCTATCTTTTTCGAAATGGCGTGGGTGTCCTTTTTGACGGCATAGGTCCCGTCATGACCGGAACAACGTTCAATCGCATCAACCTCGGTATCCGGCACCAGCTGCAGAATATCCCGGGTCTTCAACCCGATGTTCTGCACCCTGAGGTGACACGGAACCTGGTAGGCCACCTTGCCCAGCGAGTTCTTGAACGAGGTATTCAACTTGCCCGCCTTGTGGCGCAAGGCGAGGTATTCGAATGGATCGAAGGATGCGTCCCGGACCTTGATGACGTCGGGTTCGTCGGGAAACAGTAACGGCAATTCCTGTTTGAACATCAGGGTGCAGGACGGCACCGGCGTCACAATATCCCATCCGGCTTCGACCATGCGGGCCAATTCCGGGATGTTTGCTTCCCTGGCTTTTTGTACCGCGTCCAGGTCACCGAGCTCCAGTTTCGGCATGCCACAGCAGACTTCCTGGCTGACCAGTTCCACCTGGATATCGTTGTGTTGAAAAACCGCAACGAGATCCTCGACCATTTCCGGCAGGTTGTAATTGCCATAGCAGGTCGTGAACAAGGCAACCTTGCCAGTGGTTTGCTCCGTTGTTTCAGCCTCAGCACCCGCGGCGAGACCGGACAGGCGTTTCCGTGCCGTTCTGGAATGATAGGTGGGTACCGGTGCATCGCGATGCACGCCAATCATGGATTCGATAACACGGCGCCCCGCCCCGCTTCTATTAATGGCGTTAACGGCCTGGCTCACAACAGGAATGCCGGCGATGCGACCAACCGTATCCGTCGATGTCATCAGCCGCTCGCCACCGGGCGCTCCCTGGCTCTTGAAGCGCTGTGCCTTAGCGCGAAGCATCAGGTGCGGGAAGTCGACGTTCCATTCATGCGGCGGGACGTAGGGACACTTCGTCATGTAGCACATGTCGCAGAGGTAACAGTGATCGACCACATCCCAGTAGGCCGACTTGGGCACGGTATCAAGCTCCATGCTCTCGGATTCGTCGACCGCATCGAACAGGGTCGGGAATGCGTGACACAGGTTGAAGCAACGACGACAGCCGTGACAGATATCGAACACGCGTTCGAGCTCCGTCATCAATGAGGATTCGTCGTAAAACGCGTCCGATTGCCAGTCAACGGGATGACGCGTCGGCGCTTCGAGGCTGCCCTCGCGCTTGTCAGTGGGGGTTGCCATGCTGGTGGAAAAGGCCGGGCTGTGCCCGGCCTTACGCATTAGTCGTCCAGCGAGTCCAGCGCTTTCTGGAAGCGGTTGGCATGTGAGCGCTCGGCTTTGGCCAGCGTCTCGAACCAGTCGGCGATTTCGTCGAAATCCTCGTCCCTGGCCGTCTTTGCCATACCTGGATACATGTCCGTGTATTCATGCGTTTCGCCGGCGATTGCGGCGGCAAGATTTTCAGAGGTCGACCCGATCGGCAGGCCTGTCGCGGGATCGCCTGTCTCTTCAAGATATTCGAGGTGGCCGTGCGCATGGCCGGTTTCACCTTCGGCGGTGGATCTGAAAACGGCTGCAACGTCGTTGTAACCCTCTACGTCTGCCTTGGCAGCAAAATACAGGTAGCGACGATTAGCCTGGGATTCTCCGGCAAATGCTTCTTTGAGATTGTTTTCAGTCTGTGAACCTTTCAATGACATTATGATTCCTCTCGATACTGGTGTTTCGACTATTTAGAACAGGTCTAAACCTATCCGCACTCTATGCCCGCAATACTTCAATGTCAACGCGCATCTGACATTGACGCATTTTCAATGCCGCGGTAGCGTACCCTCTGAAATCGGGCAGGAAAACACGTAATGGCCGCAAAAAAAACCTTCAACCTGGAAAAATCCCTCACTGACTTAGAGGCACTCGTCGAAGAACTGGAAAGCGGCGACCTGCCGCTCGACAAGGCCATGAAAAAATTCGAGGAAGGCATCAAATTGACGCGCGGTTGCCAGGCCGCCCTGAAGGAAGCCGAGCAAAAGGTGGAAATCCTTATGAAGACGGCCGGTGGCGAAGAATCGCTCGAGACTTTCGACGCAGACGGCAGCTAGGACGACCGGAACGCTGGCCGCCCATGCACCTGGCGAGAAGATCATCCCAAAAGCCGGGTAGAACGGCTGTTGTATTGTCGCTGCTGCAACAGGTCCTGATGGCGACATTGTCAGCACTTCTGACGATGTCCTGATTTTCCGGGTACCGGCAGCAACGATAAGATCTATTTTGCCGGGGACTTACGACTATTACTGGAAAATCTCGAACCTGCCCCAGCGGAAACCATGCCGACCCGCCGGTCGTGACTCAACTACCGAGCTGAAAGACGAGCAAGGCGCCAAGATATCCCAGCGCCGTCATGTAGCCCCACGCAAATAGCGGCCAGCCCCAACCATTCGTTTCCCGCCTGATCACGGCAATCGTTGCTGCGCATTGCAGGCAAAATGCATAGAAGATCATCAGGCCGATGACCATCGGCAACGTGAACACCGGACTGCCGTCGGTATGCCTCGCCGACATCAATCGCACGGTCAGCGTCGATCCATCCGCCTCGTCGCCGACGGCGTAAACCGTGCCGAGAACCGCGACCACTACTTCACGTGCCGGGAAACTCGCGATGACCGCAGCCGAGATTTTCCAGTCCCAGCCGAGTGGGCGGAAGATCGGCTCGATCGTCTTGCCCGCCCGGCCAATAAAACTCTGCTCCAGTTGCGCCGCAGCCTGCTCGTTCTCCAGTTGTAACAGTGCCAGGTCGAGTTCTTCGCCAGCCAGTCGATTGGAGAGCATTGCCGCCTGCTGCGAATACAGCTCGGAGACCGCTTCCGATCTCGGATAGTAAGCCAGCGCCCAGACCATCACTGCGACAGCAAAGATCACCGTGCCGGCCCGCTTCAGAAAGATCCGCACCCGGCTCCAGAGCTGCATCAATACAGTCTGCAGATTCGGTCGCCGGAATTCAGGCAGCATCAGGGCAAATGTCGGCTTGGGACCTTTCAATGCCGTTTTTCGCATCAGCAACGCCGTCAACATACCCGCAACGATGCCCAGCATGTAAAGGCCGAACAATACGATGCCCTGCAGGTTCAGGAAACCAACATCCCGGGCCGGCACGAAGGCCGCGATCAGCAGTGCATACACCGGCAGGCGCGCCGAACACGTCATGAAAGGCGCCGCGAGGATCGTGGCGATGCGGTCCCGGCGATCGGGAATAACCCGGGTCGCCATGATGCTGGGCACGGCGCAGGCGAAACTCGATATCATTGGAATAATCGACTGGCCCGAAAGGCCGACCGATCGCATCAGGCGATCCAGCAGGTAAGCCGCGCGGGCAAGATAGCCCGAGTCTTCCAGGAAAATAATAAACAGGAAAAGAATCAGAATCTGGGGCAGAAAGACGATGACACTGCCGACCCCTGCAACGACGCCATCAGCAAGAAAACTTCCCAGGGCACCATCACCGAAATTTGCGTGTATCGCTGCCCCGAGCCCCGCGGCACTGTTGTCGATCGCATCCATCAGTGGTGTTGCCCACGCAAACACGGCCTGGAACACGATTGCCATCACGATAAAGAGGCCGATCGTTCCAGGCAGCGGCTTGTTCATGAAGGCGGCAAACCTGGAACCGAGTGTCGCCACCACCGGTGCCGATGATTGCACTTCGCTCATCACCTCGCGCACCCAGGCATAGCGGCGGCGCGCCTCGGCCGCCACCGGTGGCTCGCCGCCAAACGCCTGTGTGCGAGCCTCTGCCAGCTTCGTGATGCCATCGTCACCCATGGACGCCGCAACCTCGCTTGCCAACGCGCTATCGGCATCGATCAGGGCGCGTTCGATCTCAAACCGACTGACGGTTTCCGGCAAACACTGCTGTAATCCTGCAATGGCATCACCGAGTTCCCGCGACAAAGCCGGCGGCACCGGCGCAGTATCGTTCGCAAGCTTGCAGAGAGCCTCCAGCAGTTTCGGCACACCCTGCCCGGTCGGCGCAACCACAGAATAAACCGGCGTCCCGCCCAGGCGCTTGCTCAGGGCTTCGGTATCGATCTGAATGCCGGCGGCCTGTGCCGCATCGGTCATCGTCAGCGCGACCAGCACCGGCAACTCGAGTTCGAGGAGTTGCTGTACGAGATAGAGGCCCTGGTAAAGATGCGTTGCGTCGACGACGGCGAGAATACCGCCAGGGCGATCCATGCGCTCTATGCGACCCAGTACGACATCCGCTGCGATGCGCTCTTCCAGTGAATGCGCTGAGAGTGAAAACATACCCGGCAGGTCGATGAGTTCGACACTTTGCTCGCCGGACATGGCCGTACCCGTATGCTTCTCGACCGTCACACCGGGATAGTTTCCGGTGCGCTGCCGCAAGCCGGTCAGCCGATTAAAGAGAGTGCTCTTCCCCGAGTTCGGATTACCGACAACCGCAATGCTGGCCGACGGTTGTCGGCGAACAGGTATCTGGTCGGCCGGTATTCGAGATTCTGCGGAGCTACTCACCGGACCCGGATGGTGATACGCCGAAATACTGCGCCTGCTCGCGACGCAACGAGATCGCATTACCGAAAAGTCGGAATTCGATCGGGTCGCCGCCGATTGCTGAACTGGCCAGTTCGATTTCAGCGCCCTCGACGAGACCAAGCACCATCAGGCGCTGTACTTCCGGATGGGTTGCATCGACATCATCGATGACGTACTTCCGGCCTCTTTCCAGGGATGAGAGTGTCACGTGACGATTCCGCCGGTTGGTATAACGGGCGGTCAAGTGTACAGAAATGAGAATGATTCGCAATAAAGGTTTGTACGTAGCGAACCGGGGGTTTCGGCATTGATTTACAGCCTTGCGACTGATGGATCAGGTGCGCGTTTTTCCATCTCCCTGCAGACGTGTAATCAGTGACCGCAGGAAAACCTTGTTGAAGCGCAGCTGGCAAGCCTGGGAAACCTGCTCCAGCAAGGTTGAGCTGACGCGGAGGATCGAACTCGGTCCATTAGCGGTAATGGATGCCATTCGTTTGGCACCGCGCACGTAGCTCGTCTCGCCAAAGCAGTCTCCATCGGACAGTATGCCGAGCTTCTTGCCGTTCGCTTCCACGTCACACTTGCCGGACACGATGATGTAGAAACGATCATCCATTTCACCTTCGCGAACGATGTCTTCACCATCTTTGTATTCATGCCAGTCTGAAGCACGCAACACTTCCCAGATCTCCGAGTGCGAAAACTCATGGAAGAATGTCAGCGTACGCAACAGGTCGAAGTGTTCCTGGTTGTCCAGGCTGTCGTGCTTCGCGCGCAGATCCTGGTAGACCCGCGTCAGGTCGGCTGCCATCGCATTACCGCTTGCGCAACGCTTGCCCGGTTCCTTTTGCATTGCCATCGCTACGACATGCTCCAGTTCTTCGGGCAGGTCATCACGATAGGTGTGAATCGGCGGCGGTGTGGCATAGACGATCTGGTGCATGAGCTTTGACAAATTGTCGGCACGGAAGGGACGGAAACCTGTCAACAATTCATAAAGGACAGCACCGAGGGAATAGATATCGGATGCGGATGTTAAGTCTTCCGACTGCACCTGCTCCGGTGACATGTAACTCGGGCTTCCTGCGATACCTTCGATACGGGATGCGTCGGCGTCTGCACAGATAGCGATACCGAAATCGATGATGCGTACGTCGTTGTCAATCGTCAGCATGACATTCGACGGTTTGATGTCCCGGTGAATCACGCCCCGGCCATGCGCATAGTGTAATGCCTTGGCGACCTTGTAAATGATCTCTACGACATCATCGACACGCAGCAGGTTGTCTGGGCGGCAGTAGGCCGCCAGTGTTCGTGCGCCCTGGATATGCTCGGTAACGACGTAGTATTTGCCGTCTTCCTCGCCGGCGTCATAAATCGGCAGGATATTCGGATGCTGCAACATGCCAACCATGTGCGCTTCATTGAAAAACATCTTGCGGGACACGCGGGCGCGATCTGCATCCAGGTCTTCTTCGGTGTTGTAGACTTTGATGGCGACGTCACGACGATAGTACGGGTCGTGTGACAGGTAGACCATGCCGGTACTGCCCTTACCGATCTTGTTGATGATGACGTACTTACCGATTTTCTCGGGTACATCACCGGGGTGTTCCAGTTTGGTGACATTCTTGGCCATTTAATTCGCTTCGCTTCAGCCCGTTAATCGGCCTCCCAATACCAGTATTAATGCGGCATAGAGGGCGGCTACGAGGTCATCGAGCATAATTCCCGCCCCGCCGGCCAGTCTGTGATCCAGTTCCCGAATCGGCCAGGGTTTCCAGATATCGAAGAGCCTGAAAAGCCCGAAACTCAAGGCCCACAGCGCTATCTGGGGCGGAGCGACCAGCAGCGTCAGGTACATGCCCGTAATCTCATCCCAGACGATTCCTCCGTGGTCATGGACCCCGATTCGGCGTGCGCTCTCACCACAGATCCAGATGCCGGCAACAATCAGCAAAAGGCCGATGGCGAGACGCCAGGCGAGGGGTAACGGCAGGGTCAGCCAGGCGAGCAGGACGCCCGGGAGGGAGCCGACGGTGCCGGGCGCTTTTGGCGCGAGCCCCGCACCGAACCCGAAAGCCAGGAAATGCACAGGATCGGTCAGAATCTCCCGGGCACGTGGCTTGGCGGGATCGCTCGTCATCAGAAGTGGACGTAACCTGAATGATCGAATGCGAAGGCTTCGCCGTCTTTGCGGCAGGTCAGCCCGCCGCCCTTCGTCACTTTGCCGATCTTGGTGACAGGAACGCCCGGTTGCTTGCCTGTCTTGACCACGGCTTCGTCATTAGAGGTGAAGCAAAGTTCGTAGTCGTCGCCGCCGGTTAATGCAAGGTTCAGGGCGTCGCTCTCACCCATCGTTTCGAGAATTTCCGGCGACAACGGAATTCGATCGACGTCCAGGACGCCACCGACGCCGCTCGCGTCCAGCAGCTTGGCGAGGTCTGCGAACAGTCCATCGGATATGTCTATCGCCGCGCTGGCGACCCCGGAAATACGACGGCCCAGTCGAATACGCGCATCGGGATTGGCAAAACGCCGGATCAGGTGGTCATTACGGACCCGGGCGCGTCCACCTGGCTTCGAACGATCCAGCATGGCGAGGCCCGCCGCAGCGTCTCCCGGGTAGCCACTCACATAGATCGTGTCACCCGCTTGCGCTCCGCTTCGGGTAATGGCCATGCCGCGCTTGACCTCGCCTGTTACCTGGACCGACACCACGGTTTCACAGCCGTGCGTCGTGTCACCGCCAACCAGGTCGATGCCGAAGCGATCGCCGGCAAGACAAATACCATTGGCGATACCCTCGAGCATCCCGGCAGCATCCGCCTCGACAGAAACAGCGGTCGTCATCCAGCGCGGCCGGGCGCCCATCGCGGCAATATCCGACGCACTGACTGCAACCGCCCGAAAGCCAATGTCCTCCGCAGCCATACTCCGCGGGAAGTGGACGCCCGCGACAAGCGTATCCACGGCGGTCACAATATCGTGCCCGGGTTTTGGCCGGAGAATCGCGCTGTCATCTCCAACGCCGACGATGACCCGTTTGTGGGTCTTCTCGGGCGTGAAGAACCGGCGAATGATCTCGAATTCGTCCATGACGACTCATTACGTGGCAGTACGCAGTTTCTCCGCGGCACGATCCAGCAAGGCGTTAATGTACTTGTGCCCGTCGACGGCGCCAAATCGCTTGGCGAGATTGACGGATTCATTGATGACCACCTTGAAGGGAATATCATCACTGGCGGTCAGTTCGTGGAAACCGAGCAGCAAAATACTCTTTTCTATGGGATCCAGGTTGGCAACGGGTCGATCGGCCAGCATGTCGATCGACGCTTCCAGCTCAGCCTGACGGTTGATAATGGCGCCCAGCAAATCGTCGTAATACTGCCGATCCACGCGTTGATAATCGAGTCTTTCGTGGACCTGCGCTTTCAGTTCTGCTTCATCGTGACCCGTGATCTGCATCTGGTACAGCGACTGCACGATGAGCTCGCGCGCACGGCTTCGGGCGCCTGGTTGATCGGACTTAGCCACGACGATTCAGTCGAATTGTCTTAAGAGACTGACCATCTCGATCATGGCAAGTGCGGCCTCTTCGCCCTTGTTACCGGCTTTGGTGCCGGCACGCTCGATAGCCTGTTCAATCGTATCCGTGGTCAAAACGCCCATGCCCACGGGTATGCCGTGTTCCCGCGCAACTGCAGCAATGCCATTCATGCATTCACCGGACACGTAGTCGAAATGCGGCGTCGAACCACGGATGACCGCACCCAGCGCGATAATGCCGTCGGCACGGCGCGACTCTGCGACCTTTTGCACGACCAGTGGCATCTCGTAGGCGCCCGGCACGCGAATGAGCTCGATAGCCGATTCGTTCGCGCCATGCTGCCGGAGGCAGTGGACCGCACCCTTGATGAGTGACTCGACAATGAACTCGTTGAAGCGGCCCGCAACGATGCTCACACGCATGTCGTGTGCATTCAGGTCACCCTCGATTGTCTTGATCTTATCCATCAGTCCTCGACATACCCGGTCACTTCGAGATCAAACCCGGAGATACCATACATTTGTTTCGGTGCAGAAAGCACGCGTATTTTCTGGAGCCCCAGATCCCTCAGTATCTGTGCACCGATGCCATAGGTTCGCAGGACAGCATCTCCTGACCGGCGATTGTGCAATTCATCCGGGTCCCGTGACAGGCCTTCCACGGCCTCCATTAACTCCCGGGAAGACTCCTGCTCCCGCAATACCACGACGACACCCGCCTCCTCCTGGCTGATGCGCTCGATGGCGGAGCCAATAGGCCAGCCAAGTGTCTGGCTCTTGATGCCAAACGCGTCTCCCAGTGTGTCCTGAATATGGACCCGGACAAGGGGGTCCTGCGCCGACGACAGGTCGCCTTTGACCAGCGCAACATGCACCGTCTGATTGACGTGGTCGTCATAACAGTACAGCGTGAATTCACCGTGCGCGGTTTCGACGACCTGTTCGGCGATACGCTCGACATTGCGTTCCTTTTCGAGTCGATAAGCGATGAGGTCGGCGATCGTGCCAATTTTGATGTCGTGTTCACGGGAAAACCGCTCCAGGTCCGGCCGCCTCGCCATGCTACCATCTTCATTGAGTATCTCGACGATCGTTGCCGCCGGCTCGAGGCCGGCGAGCCGGGCCAGGTCGCAACCTGCTTCGGTATGCCCCGCCCTCGTCAGGACGCCGCCGGGTTGCGCCATCACCGGGAAGATATGCCCGGGCTGGCTCAGGTCTTCCGGCTTCACATCGGCGGAAACGGCGACCTTCACTGTTCGGGCTCGGTCGTGCGCCGAGATGCCGGTTGTGATGCCTTCAGCCGCCTCGATTGAAATCGTAAAGTTGGTCGCGTGACGTTGATCGGTTTCGGCCACCATCAGCGGCAATCGCAGCTGTGCACACCGGTCTCGCGTGATCGTGAGACAAATCAGGCCGCGCCCGTAACGAGCCATGTAATTAATATCTTCCGGCCGCACTTTCTCCGCGGCCATCAGAAGATCGCCCTCGTTCTCGCGATTCTCATCATCGACCATAATGACCATCTTGCCGGCCTTGATGTCCGCAATAATCTCTTCGGTGCTGCTAAATTCGGAGCCGGCCGCCGCCGGATGGATGCTTGTCTTGTCAGGCATAACCATGCGCCTTTAAAAAATCCTTCGTAATACCGCTGTCGTCTTTTCGAATCAGCCGTTCGAGGTATCTTGCCACGAGGTCCACCTCGATGTTGACCCGTGTACCCTTTTTATAGCTACCGACAATCGTGGCATCGGCCGTATGCGGGATGATATTCACGTCGAACCTGCCATCCTTTACCGCATTGACGGTAAGACTCACGCCGTCAACACAAATCGATCCTTTACTCGCGACGAATCGCTGGTAAGCATCGGGAATTGCAATCCTGAGTCGTATCGAACGCGCATCGCCGTCGAGCGCCTCTATCATTCCCAGGCAATCAACATGTCCGCTGACCAGGTGACCGCCCAGTCGTTCACCGAGGCCCAATGACGGTTCGATATTGACAGGGTCACCGACCGCGATGTCAGACAATGCCGTGATGTTGAGCGTTTCAACGGACACATCCGTGACAAATCCATTATCGCTGAGCGATACAGCAGTCAGACATACCCCGTTAATCGCAATACTCTCTCCTATATCGAATTCGCGCCACGGAATGTCCGCCGACTCAATCGTCAGCCGCTGATCGCCGCCGCGGTTCTCGATACGGCTTACCGTGCCTTTTGCCTTGATGATTCCGGTGAACATGGTCTAGGTCGCTGGTCGTAACGTCAGCCTGGTGTCATTCCCCACGACCGACAAATCAATGACTCGAAAATTGAGGCGCTGGTCCAGGCCCAGCAAGTCCGGGGTTTCGACCATCCCGCGCGTCTCGCTCCCCATGATATGGGGCGCCTGATAAATAACAAGCTCGTCAACCAGTCCCGCCGTCAGGAACGCGCCTGCCAGCACCGGACCTGTCTCCACCAGGACATCATTGATTTCCATTTGCGCAAGATGCTCCAGCACGGCGGACAGCTCCGGACGGCGGTCACCGGTTGCCAGTTTCACGATTTCGGCACCTGCCGCTTCAAGCGCCCCGCCATCGGCGCCCTGGACGCCGAAAATGAGTGTCCTGCCCGGCAGACCCAGCATCCGGGTATCCGTCGGCATGCGCAGCCGACTATCTAGGACGACCCGAACGGGCTGTGGCAATTCATCGCCCAACCCGCCATCCCGAACATTCATGGAAGGATCGTCTTTGAGCACCGTTTCAATGCCGGTCAACACCGCACCCGATGCCGCCCGAAGTCGTTGAACGTCCTGTCTTGCCTCCTCACCTGTGATCCATTGGCTTTCGCCACTTTTCATTGCCGTCGCACCATCCAGGCTGGCAGCAATTTTCAGTCGGACGAATGGTCGACCTCGTGTCACACGAGAGACGAATCCCTCGTTTAACCGGAGCGCGTCGGCCTCCAGCAATCCAACACTGGTCGTGATGCCCGCATCCTTCGCCATCGCCAGCCCCTTGCCTGCAACCCGGGGATTCGGGTCCTGCATTGCCACAACGAGGCGCACAATTCCGGCTTCAATGAGCGCATTGACACACGGTGGCGTTTTACCCACATGAGCGCAGGGCTCGAGCGAAACGTAGGCCGTTGCACCAGCCGCCGCAGTACCGGCAGCCTCGAGGGCGGCGACTTCTGCGTGGGCCTCGCCCGTCTTCCGATGCCACCCTTCGCCCACAACTTCGCCATTCTTCACAATGACACAGCCGACACGCGGATTCGGATGCGCCGAATACAGGCCCTTTGCAGCCAGCTCGAGCGCACGGCGCATGTACTGGCGATCTGTATCGTCGCTTGCCGGCATGATTATTTTTTCTTGCCGAAGAGTTCCGGCAGTAACGACATCTGTTCACGGGCGGCGGACGCATCGGAGACTTCCTGCAGTCGCCGAATCTCATCCTGGAACTCGGTAACGTCCTGGAAACTCCGGTAGACCGAGGCAAATCGAACGTAGGCTATCTCGTCCAGCTCGCGCAGTTCTTCCATGACCATCTCACCGATCATTCGCGACGGTACCTCGCGTTCACCCATTGTCCGGAGTTTGTGAATCAGCCTGCCAATGGCTTGCTCGAAATCATCGGCGGAAACGGGTCGCTTCTCGAGGGCGCGCACCATGCTGTTGCGCAACTTCAACTCATCAAATGGCTGCCGGCTGTTATCCGTTTTAATCAGGCGCGGCATGACCAGCTCCGCCGATTCGAATGTGGTGAATCGTTCCTTACAGTCGAGACACTGTCTGCGACGACGGATCTGCCGACCCTCGCCGGCCAGGCGGGAGTCGATGACCTTGGTCTCTTCGTGGTTACAAAACGGGCAATACATCGGGTGCTACCGGGCGCGCTTTTGTCCCAGCATAACACTCAATCAGATATAGACCGGAAAACGCTGACACAGCTCGAGCACCTGTCCGCGAACGCGCTGGATCATGGCATCATCGCTAATGTCCTCCAGCACATCACAAATCCAGTTCGTGATGTCCCTGGTCTCCTCAATACCGAACCCACGCGTTGTAATCGCCGGCGTACCCAGACGCAGACCACTGGTCACAAATGGTGAACGCGGGTCGTTGGGGACCGTATTCTTGTTGACCGTGATGTTGGCACGACCCAGCGCGGCATCAGCATCCTTACCGGTGATATCCCTGCCGAGCAGGCTCAGGAGCACGAGATGATTGTCGGTGCCACCGGATACGATGTCGTAGCCGCGATTCACGAACGTTTCCGCCATCGCGACCGCATTGTCGACAACACGGCCCTGGTAATCCTTGAACTCGGGGCTTAATGCCTCGAGGAAGGCGACTG
>CAZVWF010000010.1:39658-48556 GCA_964630795.1 uncultured Woeseia sp.
GATACTCCTTGAACTCTGGCTCTAGCGCCTCCTTGAGGCACACAGCCTTGGCCGCGATCACGTGCATCAACGGACCACCCTGCGTACCCGGGAAAACGAGCGAATTGAACTTCCTGGTCAGCGCTTCGTTTTCGCGTGCAAGGATAATTCCGCCACGTGGTCCACGCAGCGTCTTGTGGGTCGTCGATGTCACGACATCGGCGTAAGGCACAGGATTCGGGTAATGTCCCGTCGCGACGAGGCCCGCGACGTGTGCCATGTCGACCATGAAATAGGCGTCGACCGAGTCGGCGATATCGCGAAAGCGCTGCCAGTCGATAACCCGCGAATAGGCTGAAAAACCGGCAATGATCATGCGCGGCTTGTGCTCGTTCGCCAGGCCCTGCACCTCGTCGTAATCGATGTACCCCGTCTTGTTATCCACGCCGTACTGCACCGCATCAAACAACTTGCCGGAGAAATTCACATGGCTGCCATGAGTGAGGTGACCGCCATTCGACAGGCTCATACCCAGGATCGGATCGCCCGGTTCAAGCAACGCATGAAAAGCCGCCGCGTTTGCCTGCGAACCGGAATGAGGCTGGACGTTGGCGTAGTCCGCGCCAAACAGTGTCTTTGCGCGCTCGATCGCCAGCGATTCAGCTACATCGACATGCTCGCAGCCACCGTAGTAACGCTTGCCGGGATAACCCTCAGCATACTTGTTGGTCAGCACCGACCCCTGCGCTTCCATGACCCGGGGGCTGGCGTAATTCTCGGAAGCGATCAGTTCAATGTGTTCTTCCTGACGGCGCGCCTCATCAACGATGGCGCGGAACAATTCGCTATCGAAATTCTCGATCGACGTGGTTTCGGCAAACATGCGGGAATGTCTCCGGCGGGGGGCCCCTGAAGATCGCCGGGGCCAAAAAATGGCGGCATTGTACATGACGCCGAATGTAACGGGTCAACTAATCAAAACTCGCTCAGCTTGCCAGCGACTCGACGACCCTCGTCCAGGCGCGCGCCAGGTTGTCGCGGTTGTAGCCACCGCCCCCCGTCGCGACAACGCGTCCCTGGCAGTGCTGTTCCGCCAGCGCGCGCAGGTCGGCCGCGGCCTGTCCATGCGCATTTTCGGAGAACTGTAGATGAGTAATAGGATCTCCGGCCAGGCTGTCGGCACCGCATTGCATGATGATGAACTCGGGATTTGCGGCATCGAGATAGTCCAGTACTCCAGACCAGACCGCCAGGAACTCTGCATCTCCCGCGCCGGGTGGCAGGGGCACATTGAGCTTGGTGCCGATCGCCTTGCCCCGGCCCGTTTCACTTGCAGCGCCGGTGCCCGGATACAGATAGCGCCCGTCTTCATGAACATCGGCGAATATCAGGTCAGGATCTTTCTCGAACCCGTAAAACATGCCGTCGCCGTGGTGGGCGTCGATATCGACATATGCCACGCGACGGATGTCGAATTTTGACCGCAGGTATTCTGCAGCGACACCACAGTCATTGAATACGCAGAAGCCCGCCGCGTGTTCGCGGCCCGCATGGTGCAATCCGGCGATCGGCACGAACGCCTGGGACGCCTCACCCGTCATGACAGCATCAACGGCTGACAACGTAGTGCCAACGACATCAGAGGCGATGTCGAACACACCGGGGAAAGCCGGCGTATCGCCAGCATCAAGAAAGCCGCTCCCGGCAACCGACTTGCGCGACACGAAGTCGATGTACTCCGCACTGTGAAACAACGCGAGTTCATCCACCGTGGCGCGACGTGTCCCCGCGTAGTGAATTGCGTCCCCGAGCGCCGCATTGGCAAGTTCGGCATGGAATACTTCGTGCCGGTCGGAGCCGAACGGATGCCCGTCGCCGAAGCCATAACTGGCCAGCGCTTCGCCCTTGTAAACATAGACAGGCGCTTTGTCGTTCACGGACATGGGATGACCGTTTCCGCTGAAATTCAAACAAACGCAGCATACCGGATATTTCGCACTATAATGCGCGCTCCCTGGTCAGGGCTTGAGCCACATGGCGCAGTACATCTACACAATGAACCGGGTGGCGAAGATCGTTCCGCCCAAGCGACATATCATTCGGGATATTTCCCTGAGCTTTTTTCCGGGCGCGAAAATTGGCGTGCTCGGGCTGAATGGCTCAGGCAAGTCCACCCTCCTCCGCATCATGGCCGGGCTCGACAAGGAGTTCGATGGTGAGGCACGCCCACAGCCCGGCATCAATATCGGCTACCTGCCGCAGGAGCCGGAACTGGACAACGAGAAGGACGTTCGCGGCAATGTCGAAGAAGGAGTTGCATCAACCAAGGCCCTGCTTGACCGGTTCAACGACATCAGCATGCAGTTTACTGAACCGATGGATGACGACCAGATGAACGCACTGCTCGAGGAACAGGGCAAGCTGCAGGACCAGATCGATTCAGCCGGTGGCTGGGAACTGGATCGTAAACTCGACGTTGCGGCTGATGCGCTGCGCCTGCCGCCATGGGATGCGGATGTCACGAAGCTTTCCGGTGGCGAGAAACGACGCGTAGCACTCTGTCGATTGCTGCTGTCCGAGCCCGACATGCTGCTGCTGGACGAACCGACCAACCATCTCGATGCCGAGTCCGTCGCCTGGCTCGAACGATTCCTGGAGGAATATCCCGGTACTGTCATCGCTGTTACGCATGATCGCTATTTTCTCGACAACGTAGCGGGCTGGATTCTTGAACTTGACCGCGGACACGGTATCCCCTGGGAAGGCAATTATTCGTCCTGGCTGGAACAGAAGGAACAAAGGCTGAAACAGGAAGAGGCATCCGAGAAGGCCCGACGCAAGGCCATGCAGTCGGAACTCGAGTGGGTTCGCGCCAACCCGAAGGGACGCCAGGCCAAGTCCAAGGCCCGCCTGCGCCAGTTCGAGGAAATTTCCTCGCCGGGTTATCAGAAGCGAAACGAGACCAATGAGATATACATCCCGCCCGGACCGCGGCTCGGCGATGTCGTCATCGAGGTCGACAACGTGCAGAAAGGCTTCGGCGAAACGCTGCTGATGGATTCGCTGTCCTTCACGCTGCCCGCCGGCGGCATCGCGGGCATCATCGGGCCAAACGGTGCAGGCAAAACCACGCTCTTCCGCATGATCACCGGTACGGAGTCACCCGATTCGGGGTCAATCCGGCTGGGGGACAGCGTCGAGGTGGCCAGCGTCGACCAGTCGCGGGACGCACTGGATGGCAACAAGACGATCTGGGAGGAAATCTCCGACGGGCAGGACATGATCACGGTCGGCAAGTACGAAACGCCGTCCCGCGCCTATGTCGGTCGCTTCAACTTTCGCGGCACCGAACAGCAAAAGAAAATCGGACTGTTGTCAGGCGGTGAACGCAATCGGGTCCACCTCGCCAAGATGCTGAAGGCCGGGGGCAATCTGCTGCTGCTTGACGAGCCAACCAACGACCTCGATGTCGAGACCCTGCGTGCCCTTGAAGAGGCACTGCTCGAATTCCCGGGTTCCGCCGTCGTGATCTCTCATGACCGGTGGTTCCTGGATCGGATCGCGACCCACATCCTGGCTTTCGAGGGAGAAAGCCAGGTCACCTGGGTTACGGGTAATTATTCCGATTACGAGGAAGACAGGAAGAAGCGCCTCGGCGCCGAGGCCGATCGCCCGCATCGCATCAGGTACAAGCGACTCGATGCCTGACGGGATGGCTCGCTGGCATAAGCCGGCTTGCCCAGACCGGTGAAGCTGCCAGATTATGTTTAACGACCGGAGTCGTGACCGGAACTGGGGATATACTCCTGACACGCTGCCTGAATTTGAGAAAAACGACTACAGACAGGGTTGGAAGGAATCGATGGCGATAACGATAGAGCGACAGCGGGGACTCATCCGGGACACGGACGAACAGTTCGGTCTCGAGTGCCCCTATTGCAACGTCTATGCACACATGATGCCGGCGTCCGTGCCCGAATTCGACAGCATCGCCTCGGCGCAGCCTAAGCATGTTGGCCTGGTCTACCAGTGTGATGCCTGCCATGCGCCGGTCTTTCTGCGTTTTGCGGTCAAGGAATACCGTGAAAACGAGATCGAGCTTTACCAAAATTTCATCGAACTCGAACGCCCCAAGGAACGCTTCCAGTTTTCATACCTGCCCAAGCAGACGGAGATCCTTTTTCGCGAGGCCCTGTCCTGCTATTCCAACAACAACTTCAATGCTTTCGCGTCGATGTGTCGTCGCGCGGCCGCCAGCGCATTTAGCACGTTGGGCGACAGCGGCAAGCTGCGGGCGTTTGACGAGGTGATGGTCGCCCAGGAAATAGCGGACATTGATGACGAGTATTTTGAGCCCATCAAGCGCGTCATTTTCGATACGAGCAACGAGAACGAACTGCCGTTCCTGGATCATGCCCAGGCCGGCATCCTGCTGGAGGTGCTGAAAGACATGCTCTACCAGTGCTTCGTGCGCCGCGGCAAGCTGACGCGGGCCATCAAGGTACGCCGATTTTTTGTGCAGGACGGCAATGGCGGAATGCAGTCCTCTGCCTGACAATTTTTCCGGCGTCTCCAACTCCTAAATCCCGATTTCCTCCCCGGCCGGTGCGAGCGCATCGTGTTGGCCACGAGCCGGGATCACCAGCGCGCGGCCAAGAATACGCGATCAGTACCGCCAGCTCGTCAGGTCCGCCCCTTCCGGCGCAGTCGTCAGCAGTCGTTCGAGGATTTTGGGTACGTACATCGTGTTGTAACGCAACCTGGAAATGTACAACGGGTTTTCGTGGTCGCCATTCCAGCAGTGTTCCTGCCGGTCACCGTAGTCGACCATACCGTTGTAATAGGGATCGGTGGTGCTTTCGAGGAAATCCTCGAGCAGATAGACCGCATTGTTGAGGTGAAAGTTATCCATATCACCGACCATGACGTGCAACTTGCCTTCGAGCTTCGGCCCAAGGGTTTCCCAGTCACGTTCCAGGATGTAGCGCATGTCATAGTTTTCGCGCCAGTACGCAGCGACCTCGTGATTAATCTCACCGGTCTTCTTGTCCCAGAGCCGCATCGGGTAGCCGTCTTCGCCCATCGGGGAAAACACGGCCTCCCAGATATCCCACTGCCCGCCGGATCGCGTCTTGTCTCCCAACACGAGTTCCATGTGATTCTCGTCCTCCATGGACACCGTGACATTGCCGAGATAATCCCGATAGGCAGGCCGTGCTACGGAGGCGAAGTCACCCAGCTCGAAGTACGCATTTTCATCTTCGTAGATATTGACGATCTGGTGGAATCGAAAGTCGAGCGAATCGGGACAGGCAGCAAACGTGCCGTTGTATTCATCGGGGTAAAGTACCTGCACGCTGAATGCCTCCCAGCCTCCGGTTGAACCGCCGTAGAGAAAGCGCGCCCACCCTTCGCCGATACCGCGAAACTGTTCCTCGATCGCGGGAATGAGCTCATACGTAATGGCATCACCATAGGGTCCGAGATTTTCAGAATTTACGGCATAGCTATCGTCGTAATACGGGTTTTGATGCTGAACCTGGATGATCAG
Organism: uncultured Woeseia sp.; assembly: GCA_964630795.1. Classification (GTDB taxonomy): domain Bacteria; phylum Pseudomonadota; class Gammaproteobacteria; order Steroidobacterales; family Woeseiaceae; genus SZUA-117. The sequence continues at coordinate 45,189 of CAZVWF010000010.1, forward strand.
CATTCGCGGAAAGTCGGGACCTGTCCACTTCTGATAAAAGTCGTACGCCTCCTCCTGGCGAATCCGGTTGTAACAGGACACATCGCCACTTTGCTGGCACTCCAGGTTTTCGTCGGGTGGCTCGGCCCGGAAACCCTGGAAATCAGCGGGAAAATGACCATGAAATATTGCCAGCGGGTAGCGGGCCTCGGGATGCTCGTCGAAACCGGCCGGCAACAGAACGTGTGCGGCGATGTACATATCGCGCCCCCAGAACTCACTGAGCAATTCGCTCTTGATCCTGACGTGCTTGATCCAATCGGTGTCTTCCGGCGGCACAATTGGCTCAATGACCTCTTCCATGACTATCCGGATCGGTGCACCAGGCTCGACCTGCATCATGCGCGCTTCACTGTAAATATTACCGGGAGAGCTTTCCCACTGCTGCCCTTCGCCCTGGTCCATCGGCAGCTTGACGGTCTTGCCGTTACTCAGGTCGAACGTATCGTACTTGTGTAACAACGCCTGCACGAAGTACTCACCCGGCGGGACATCTGTGAGGCTGTCATGCGGATAGCCGAAAACAGCATCGTCGAAAACGATGTCTTCGCCCGGTGCCATGCCCTCCACATTCATGCCGAAAATCTGTACGGCATCCACGCCCGGGCGCACCTGGAAGCGGGGCTCCCTGTCGTCGTCCTTGCTAAGGATCAACAGAAGTCGACCATCCAGTGTGCTTGACGACGTCGAATCGGCGTATGAAATCGCGAACGAAATGGACGGACCCGCAGGTTCTGTGGCCGGTGCACATGCGGCGAGCAAAAAGGATGCGATCAATAGCAGGGAATGCTGCTTGCCGGTCGGGTTCTTCATTAGCGCCTCACAGGAGTTGGTTCGCGGATAAGTTAATCGATCATCAGGATATCGCGTGCAATTGTAATCGGCACCAGCGGCAAGACGAAATAGTGCGCAGCCCGGGTTGGTCACAGGCATCAACAAAATACAGGCCAGGATCGAGGTCACGGTCGACAGGTCGTTCAAAACCAGCGACGGCATGTCGAACCCCAGCGGACGAAAACCGACCCCGGTAATGACCGCACGTCCGGGAGCCGGCCTTCAGGCGCCGGTGGACCTGCGCCAGTGGTAATAAAACGGCAATCCGGACAATACGATACCGACGCCGACGGCAACATTGAGAGGTTGCGTGACAACCAGGTTGCCCAGGTAGAAAAAGGATACGAGCAAGAAAGCGATCGGCGTAAACGGATAGCCCCAGACCTTGTAGGGCCGCTCGAGATCCGGCTCGCGAACCCTGAGCACCATGACGGCGATCACCGCCAGGCATATGAAAAAGTGAATGACGAAGGCAACGTAGCTCAGGATCAAAACATAGCTGCCTGTCAGGGCGAACAACGCGGACAGAAACCCGACGAGGCCGATCGCCGCACCGGGCGCCCGGCTCTTTTTGCCGATTTCGCCAAAACGACTGAAAAACAGGCCGTCACGTGCCAGCGCAAACTGGATGCGGGGGTAATTCAGTAACTGCGCGTTCAGGACGCCGATTGCCGAGATAAACACGACCAACGAAGTCACCAGTGCGCCTGGCGGACCCAGGACGCGGCCCATCAGGTCAGCCGCAATCCTTTCGGATGCGACGATGTCATCAAATGGCATCACCATGACGTAAATCAGGTTAATCGTCAGGTACACACCCAGTACGATCAGGAACCCCCCGAGGATGGCCCTGGGAATATTCTTTTCGGGTTCGCGGATCTCGCCGGCGACGTGGGTCACGAAATAGGCGCCATTGTAGGAAAACAGACAGATGATCAACGCGGTGCCCACGTTTCCGGCGTCGGCAAGAAACGATGCGTCACTGCCAATCGATAGCACGCGGGTCAGGCTCGGTTCCCCGAGGAACAGTGGCACCGACATCAATGCCGCGATAAGCGTCATCTTGAGAAAGGTGATGACATTCTGCGTAATCCCGCCCTGCCGAACACCGCCTGCATTCAGCACAGTGAGAATCGCGATCAGGATGACCGCGGTGACACCAATGTGATTCTCACTAACGATGCCAGCCGCCTGAAGAACGGGCATCAGGAAGGTCGCCGCCATGATCGCGACCACGGCGATCGCACCGGTCCCGTAGGCGAAACACATCATCCAGCCAAAACCGAAAGAGACGAGGTCTGAGTGATACGCCCGCTTGAGAAAGATATACGTACCGCCCGTCTGCGGCATGGCAGCCGACAGCTCTGCGAAACACAGGGCCGCCGCACCGGCAAGCAGGCCAGCCACCAGCCAGGTCACCAGTACCAGCACGGGGCTGCCTACGGTGGCTGCAATTTCACTCGTTATCAGGAAAACAGACGTGCCGACAATGCCGCCGACGACCAGGTTGGTCGCTTCGAGGCGACCGAGTCCCTTGATGAGCTGTCGCTCGTCGGTCACCGTTTCCTCATGACAGGGCGTTCCGGGCGTTACGGAATATGCGCAGCCACGGACTGTCGTCACCCCAGGTATCCGGGTGCCACGAGTTTTGAGTCGCGCGCACAACGCGTTCGGGGTGGGGCATCATGATCGTTGCCCGACCGTCGGTGCTGGTCAGACCGCAAATGCCGTCGACGGATCCGTTTGGATTGGCCGGATAAGCATTGGCGACCGCCCCATAGTTGTCGACGTAGCGCAAGGCCACCTGCGTAGAATCCTGGATGATCGCATCGCCAAATGAAGCCCGGCCTTCGCCGTGCGACGTTGCAATCGGTAAACGTGATCCCGCCATGCCTGACAGGAAAACGGACGCGCTTTTCTCGATCTCAACCAGGTTCAGGCGCGCCTCGAATTGTTCTGACTTGTTACGCAGGAACTGCGGCCAGGCGTCTGCACCAGGAATCATATCCCGCAGGTGAGACAGCATCTGGCAGCCGTTGCAAACACCGAGTGAAATCGTGTCGTCGCGCTCGAAAAACGTTGTAAACTCGTCGCGCAACTGCGACTGGAAAAGAATCGACTTCGCCCAGCCACCACCGGCGCCGAGCACATCGCCGAAGGAGAACCCGCCGCAAGCGACGATACCCTGGTAGCCCGAGAGACTGTCGGCACCGGATGAAAGGTCGCTCATGTGCACATCAACGGCAGCGAATCCGGCTCGCATGAACGCCGCCGCCATCTCGTAGTGACTGTTGACCCCTTGCTCGCGAAGTATCGCGATGCGCGGCTTTCTGCCGCCGATGAACGGGGCACTGACGTCCTCGTCCGGATCGAACGTCAGTGCGACATTCAGCCCGGGATCGTCCGTGTCCAGTATCCGGTCGTAATCTTCCAGCGCCGATTCCGGATTCTCACGCAGAGACTGCATTCGCCACCTCGTATCGGACCAGGTGCGG
>CAZVWF010000011.1:0-45204 GCA_964630795.1 uncultured Woeseia sp.
ACGACATGGTCAGGGGTGACGCCATTCATTTCGGCGACGGTTTGCATCAGCGGGCTAAGGTCCCTGAATTGGTAGCGATTAGCCAGGTGCATGTTTTCATGTACCGCTTTGAGTGCAACTCGCGACGGGCCATAGGGATTTTCATTCGAACTCAGCCGTACCATGTAGTCCGGCCGCGGGATGTCGGCAGCAAGTGAGTCGCGCATAAATTGCATACGCGGTGTCAGCGGCGTTTTCGGAATGCCGGAAATCATTGTTGCTGCCGCCATCGCCGTACCGCCGAACAGAACCTGCCGTCTCGTCAAGTTAGTCATTCATCTACCCCCTGGTTTTTGGTGTTCTCCGCTGCAGCCTCGATCCCGACGCAGACACATTGAATTTTTCTGCCGCGAACACGAATCAGATCGACGTTTTCTCCGATCAGTGTCTGACCCGCAAACTCAATATCCTGATCGTCATTGCGTTCCCAGTTATGAGTTGTTTCTATGTTATGCGTTTCGCCAGTCTCGTCCCGATAGCGCACAGAGATCGTATAAGTGCCACTGGATGCCTCGCAATCTTTATTGATGATGCCGCCATTGTAGTCGGCCAGCGTATTGCGCTGTATGTACTCGATCCACAACCGCGCTTTGCAGTATTGCTTGTGCTGGTTGGCTTCGAGGCGAATGCTGTATTTCTTCTCCGCCTGCATGGCTTCCTGTGCCAATGCGGGTAGCGGCAGGCCGGTTAAAATGAACGTCAGCCCGAGCCAGGCATGTTTGAAACCCCTCATGCCCGAAGTATACGAAACTATTCGTTGAATCGCGCGACCCGTTTAGGCTGGCGTGCTCCGATCCGGGTTTTCACCCCTGCCTGCGCCGGGCACACGGTACCGGGCGGGCACAAGTGACAGGCGCCTGTTCTGGCTGACTGAAAGCTGAAGACAATGCCAGCGCTGATCGTCCTTTCGGCGGCATAGAGATGCTCGCCCACCGTAATATCGGATCTCATTGCACGGTTCACACCGGTCAGGTGGTCCTGGTAGGTCTCGTCGAGCAGATTGTCGATCCGCCATGCCTCCATCGGTGTCCATTCGAAAGCCGGATTCAGGGTGTTGCCCGCAAAATGTTATCTTTACACGCTGGTTCGAGTGCCAGTTACAAGAAAGAAGAGCAAGCGCACTCGATATTTCACATTGGCAAATGAAGAAGGATATAGCCCATGCACAGGCTGATTCTGCCGGTCATTCTCCTGGGTGGACTGGTGTTCGCCGACGAACCCGATACCAATCGCTTCCTGAACACGGACGTCTTCGAGCTCGAAGTCGCGGCCGATCCGCAGATCTCGCCGGACGGCTCGCGGGTCGTGTACGTCAGGCAATCCAACGACATCATGACCGATCGTACACGATCCAATTTGTGGATCGTGGACGCGCAGGGCGGCCAGCACCGTCCCGTTGTCTCAGGGACGGATTCCTATTCCAGTCCCCGCTGGTCGCCGGACAGTACGCGAATTGCCTATGTCTCGAGTGCCGAGGGTCGCGGTCCCGAGATTTACGTGCGCTGGATGAACACCGGCCAGACCGCCTTGCTCAGCAACTTCGCCACCTCGCCGGCCGGAATTGCCTGGTCCCCTGATGGCAACTGGATTGCTTTCTCGGCGCTCGTCAAAGACGGGAAGGCGTCACTGGCGAAAGCGCCCGCGAAACCGGAAGGTGCCAACTGGGCGCCTCCGGTCACCTATATCGATAGCATTTATTACCGCGCAGATGGTCGTGGTTACCTCGAGCCCGGCTATACCCATATCTTCGTGATTCCCGCTGAGGGTGGTACGCCGCGGCAAGTGACGTCAGGTGACTTCAATCATGGTGGAACGCTCGCCTGGTCGCCGGACGGTGAGTCCATCGTGTTTTCAGCCAATCGCAATGATGACTGGGAGCACCGGACACGCAATTCGGATTTGTGGTCGGTCAATGTCGCTAACGGTGAGCTGACTCAGCTGACCACGCGCGATGGCCCGGATTCGTCGCCGACGTTTTCTCCGGACGGGTCGAAGATCGCCTATCTCGGTTACGATGATCGCAGCATGGGCTTTCATACCACCAACGCCTATGTGCTGGACGTGGACGACGGCAGCATCCAGGAGTTGACGGCGGACTTCGATCGACCGGTGTTTTCCGTTCGCTGGGCCGGCAGCAACAACCGGGTCTATGTTCTTTATGACGACCGTGGCAAACGACACATTGGAACGATGGCGCTTGGCGGCGATATTGACGTCATCGTCGATGACGTTGGCGGCACAGGGACCAGCCGTCCCTATACCGGTGGCGGATTTTCAGTCGCTGATGACGGTGCCTACGCTTACTCCGCGGGCACCCCGTATCGGCCGGCCGACGTCGCAGCGGGTCGTCGCGGTCGTGCCGGCACAAAGCTCACCAACCTTAACGACGATCTGCTGGCGCACAAGACGCTCGGCGAGGTTGAGGAGCTGACCTGGACATCCTCTGCGGATGGGCTCGAGATCCACGGCTGGATCGTTACGCCGCCGGACTTCGATCCGTCGCAGAGGTATCCGCTCGTACTCGAAATTCATGGCGGACCATTTACCGCGTATGGACCGTCGTTCAGCGTCGAGAACCAGCTGTATGCTGCCGCCGGCTACATCGTGCTGTATACGAATCCGCGTGGCTCCACGAGTTACGGCGACGCCTTCGCTAACGAGATTCACTACAACTATCCCGGTGAGGACTACGACGACCTGATTTCGGGTGTCGATGCTGTTATCTCGCGGGGCTATGTCGACGAAGAACAGTTGTTCGTCACAGGGGGGTCCGGTGGTGGCGTGTTGTCGGCCTGGATCATCGGCAATACCGATCGATTTGCAGCGGCGGTTGTCGCGAAACCCGTTATCAACTGGATCAGCGAATCACTGTACAGCGATATCCACCGCACGATCCCGGGCTACTGGTTCGAGAAGTACGCGTGGGAAGACCCGATGGAATACTGGCGACGCTCGCCCCTGTCACTGGTGGGCAACGTGAACACGCCGACGATGCTGCTCACGGGCGAAGCCGATCACAGGACACCGATGCCGGAGTCGGAGCAGTACTACCAGGCGCTTCAATTGAGAAAAGTGGACAGTGCACTGGTCAGGGTGCCTGAAGCTTCGCATGGCATTGCATCCCGGCCATCGCACCAGATCGCCAAGGTTGACAATATCCTGGCGTGGTTCGGGAAATATCGAAAGGAATGACAATCCAGGGGGCCGGGCCCGGTTCGATCACCTGGATAAACAGAATCCGGTCGCAGGAATTCGACCGCCGAGCGTTAGAGAGAAAACGATGAAGAGACTGACAACTGTTGTGCTGCCAATGCTGCTGGCAGCCTGCACGCAACCCGCGGAACCTGAGGCGACTGCGGCGGACACCGTAGCGATCGACTACCCGGCCTCGGCTACCGTTGATCACGTTGACAACTATCACGGCACCGAGGTCGCCGATCCGTATCGTTGGCTGGAAGACGATGTCCGTGAAAGTGAAAACGTGAGCAATTGGGTTAACGCACAGAATGCGGTCACGTTCGACTACCTTGCAACGATCGAAGAGCGCTCGCTGATCGAGAAGCGCCTGACAGCGCTATGGGACTATGAACGCTTCGGTTTGCCACGCAAGGAGGGCGGTCGCTACTTCTACAGCTATAACAACGGGCTTCAGAACCAGAGCGTCGTCTATACCCAGGCATCGCTGGACGAGGAGGCCGAATTACTGATTGATCCGAATACCTGGTCCGACGACGGAACCGTTGCACTCGCATCCTACTTTCCCAGCCCCGACGGCACCCATGTCGCCTACCTCGTACAGGACGGCGGATCGGACTGGCGTGTCGGCGAAGTCCTTAATATTGAAACGGGCGAAAAGCTCGATGACCGCCTCGAATGGCTCAAGTTCACGGGACTGTCATGGGCCGGCGACAGCTCGGGTTTCTATTACAGCCGTTATCCGGCGACGTCCGAGGAGGAGAAATTCCGGTCCCTGAACAAGGACATGACGATCTACTTCCACGAGGTGGGTACGCCGCAGGAAGACGACGTCGTGGTCTATGCGGCGCCTGATAATCCTGACTGGGGACCGCGTGCGCAGGTGACCGATGACGGCAATCACCTGATTATCACGATCTCAGTGGGAACGGACAGTCGTTACTCGATCGCCTACCAGGACCTGACCAATCCCGAGTCAAGGCCCGGGATGATCATCGAAGGCTTCGACTATGACTACAGCCTGATCGGGAATATCGGTGACGACCTGTATTTCCGGACGAATAACGGCGCACCGAAGAACCGGCTAATCGTCATCGACGCAAAAGACCCGGCACCGGAGAACTGGCGTGAGGTGATCCCGGAAGCGGAAGATGTGCTGGACGGTGTCAATCTCGTCGGCGGTAAAATTATTGCCGAATACATGCAGGACGCCTGGTCAGTCGTAAAGATTTATGACCTGGACGGCAATCACACCGGCAACGTCGACCTGCCGGGAATCGGAATGGCATTCGGGTTTGGCGGCAAGGCTGACGATGCCGAGACGTTCTACGGCTATACCAGCTTCAATACGCCGAGCACCATCAATCGATTTGATATAGAGACCGGCGAGACCACAGTGTTTAAAGCACCGGATGTACCGTTTAATCCGGACGATTATGTCGTCGAGCAGGTTTTTTACAGTTCCAGGGACGGCACGCGCGTGCCGATGTTTATCGCACATCACAGGGATGTCGTACCCGACGGCAATCGACCGACCTTGTTGTACGCATACGGCGGATTCAATATTTCGCTGCAGCCATCCTATTCCGTTACACGCATGGCGTGGATGGAGATGGGCGGCATCTTCGCGCTGGCCAATATCCGCGGCGGCGGCGAATATGGCGAGGAATGGCACAAGGCAGGCACCAGGCTCAATAAGCAGAATGTGTTTGATGATTTTATCGCTGCAGCCGAGTACCTGATCGACGAGGGCTATACGCGAACGGAAAAACTCGCCGTGCAGGGTGGCAGTAACGGCGGGCTCCTGATCGGCGCGGTGGTTAATCAGCGTCCGGACCTTTTCGGTGTTGCGTTACCTGCGGTGGGTGTAATGGACATGCTGCGCTTTCACCAGTTCACCGCAGGACGGTTCTGGACCGATGACTATGGATCGGCAGATGATCGGGAGGAGTTTGAGGCGCTGCTGGCCTATTCGCCGTACCACAACATCCAGGATGGCGTCGCCTATCCGCCGACGCTGGTGACCACTGCAGACACCGATGATCGCGTTGTACCCGGCCACAGCTTCAAGTACGCAGCCAGAATCCAGGAAGTGCAGGGCGGTGATGCGCCCGTGCTGATTCGTATCGAGACCCGTGCCGGTCACGGCGCCGGTGTGCCGACGGAGAAACGCATTGCTGCCTACGCCGACACGTGGGCATTCGTGGTTCGCAATCTCGACATGCGCCTGCCGGAGGGGTACGCAGAATAACGCTCCCGTCATTGCGAGGAGCGCGACGCCGCAATCTGCTTCGTATACCCATTGGTTGCGAGACGGCTGCGCTGCGCCCTCGATGACGGAGTCCAGGGGACAGAGCCCGGCTCTGACCGCGTCGGTCTATATCCAGCGCCTGACCTTCTTCTTGTACTCCCGGTAGCTGTCCCCGAATTTTTCTTCGAGGTAGATCTCCTCGTGACGAATTGCGACCCGGTAGATCACATATCCGCAGACGGGTGCCAGCAAGAACACCCAGGCCTCATCAAGAATGATCGAGAAGCCAATGCACCACAGCACCATCATGACGTACATCGGGTTGCGCGTGAATTTATAGGGCCCTTCAACCAGGATTTCGGGTGTCGATGTCCAGGGTCTGGCGTCCTGTTGCGATTTTTGAAACAGCTTGATCGGCAGATAGCCAAAAACGTATCCGGACAGGAAGCAAATCAGTCCGCCCACCCAGTAACCTGCGGGCGCCGGCACAAGAAAGTTGTCCATAATCGGATAGACCCTGCCAAGCCCGAAGCCGATCAGGATGGCCAGGATGCCGACGACGGGTGGCGGAAACTTTACCGCGGCATGATCGTTGTCATCACTCGCCGGAACGTTCCCGTTTTGCTCATTCATTGGTTCACTCCCCGGCCATGCCTTCGACCCAGTCAAAAAACTTCTCTATCGTTCTGCGATAAGTATCCGGCGCCCGGCTTAATGATGCATGCGCGACGCCCTTGATGACGACCATTTGTGCGCCCGGTGTCATCTCCTGGAATCTTGCGACGGTTTGTGGTCGTGCCTCGTCAAACTCACCCGTGATGTAAAGGACCGGCACATCTATGTCACCAAGCGAACCGGTGACGTCGAAATCCGACAGGTTTCCGGTTGCACGAAACTCGGTCGGGCCCCACATGTAGTTGTAGATGATCGGGTTCCACGGTGCGTCGGAGCAATCGTCGCTTTCCTCGGCGGGTTCGCCGTACCTTACATGCCGCTCATAGAACAAATCGGACGCGGCTTCGTACTCCTCCGAATCGGTCGTTCCAGCTTCTTCATGCCGGGCCAGGGTCTCCTGTACGTCTGCTGGCAGGCGCTTGCGGAGCAGGTTCGCATCAGCGATCCACATTGGCGTGCTGAGCAGCGGGCTCGAAAAAGTGACAGAGGCCAGGCGACCCGTGCCTTTTTCAGCGACGTAGGCGCCGGCCAACGCACCGCCCCAGGAATGACCCAGCAGGTGATACTGCTCGGCCCCAAGCGCCTCAAGCACCATGTCGAGCGCTTCTACAAAGCGTTCCGTCCTCCACAGGGAAAGGTCCGACGGCCTGCCTGAGCGCCCTGTTCCCAACTGGTCGTAGCGGATGACGGGTCGTTGGTCGCCCAGTGGTTCCAGTAACGAATAGCCGCAGGACGTCCCGCCCGGGCCGCCATGCAAGGCTATGACGGGGATCCCGGAACCGGTGCCGACGATCTTGTACCATACCGGTCCGCCAGGCACGTCGATAAAGCCTTGTCCTGGCCCAGGGTTCTGGTTGGCGAGTGCGAGTTGTCCGAGAAGGATCAATGTCAGAGTTACAGCGAAATGTTTCATGCCGGGTACCGATTTTTCCTGTTGTCAAAAGTTATAAACCAAAAAATGGTTTGTCGCATCAACAGGGTACTCCCGGCAGCGCAGTGAAGCATCCATCCATGGCGTGGACACGTTTATGCATCCCAGTGCTATGCCTTAGCCTGTTGCTGGCGTTTCCGGTGATCGCCAACACCACGGCCATTCCGGATTTGCCACGCGTCACCCAACCGATCGAGATCGACGGCAAGCTGGACGATGACGCGTGGCGCCACGCGTTGCAAATCGACGTCAATATCGAGACCCGGCCGGGCGAGAACGTCCCCGCGAAGGTCAAGACGGTGGCCTATCTTCTGGAAAATGGCGAAAGTCTGTTCGTGGCCTTTGACGCACGCGACCCCGATCCGACCCAGATCAGGGCTTACTTTCGCGATCGCGATACCGCCTACAACGACGATTTCGTCGGCATCGTGATCGATTCCTACAACGATCACCGGCGGGCATTCGAGTTCTTCTCCAATCCTTACGGCTCGCAGATGGACATGACGCAGGACGAGGTTAACCAGCGCAAGGATGATTCCTTTGACGCGATCTGGGACTCCGCCGGGCAAATCAATGTTTCGGGGTACGTCGTCGAGATGGAAATCCCGTTAAGCCAGCTTCGGTTTCCTGCCGCGGAAGGGAAGCAGACCTGGGGTATCGACGTCATTCGCAATTATCCGCGGGACGACCGGGTAAGGATTGGCAGTAATGCGATTGACCGGGAGATCAACTGCTACCTGTGCCAGATCAGCGAAGTGCAGGGTTTCGAAGATCTTGAGCCCTCGCGTGACCTGGAAATCGTGCCAACGATTACCGCCAGTCGTACTGACGAGCGAGACGACCCGGTCACCGAGCCAATGCAAAGCGGCGACGTCGACAGTGACGTGGGTATCAGCGTGCGCTGGGGAATAACGCCTGACCTGACCGCCAACCTGGCGATTAATCCTGATTTTTCGCAGGTTGAAGCCGACGTTGCGAAGCTGGAGGTGAATAACCAGTTCGCGCTGTTCTTTCCCGAGAAGCGGCCATTCTTCCTCGAGGGTGCCGACTACTTTCGAACACCGATTCGCGCAGTGTTTACAAGGACGGTTGCCAATCCGGATATCGGCGCGAAGCTTACCGGCAAACGCGGCGACCACACGTATGGCTTCTTTGTAGCGGAAGACGCGATCACGAACCTGACGTTTCCGGGAGCCACCGGGTCCGATAGCGAGTCGCTTGATCAGTCAAACACAGCTGTAGTCGGTCGATACAGCTTCAGCTTTGGCAATGCATCATCTGCAGGTGCGCTGATGACAGTCAGAAAAGGCGCTGACTATCACAACTATGTCGGCGGCTTCGACGCGCGCTGGAAGATCGACGACAATCATCAGGTACGCGCACAATACCTTTACTCCGATACCGAGTATCCGGATCAGGTGGCAATCGATAATGACCAGCCGCTGGAAAGATTTGACGGCTCGGCCGCGCAGTTATCCTACGACTACGGCTCCCGTGAATGGTTCGGCTTCCTTCGTTACGAGCTACGGGATGACGAGTTTCGCGCCGATTCGGGTTTCGTCAATCGCGTCGATTATGACCAGTACACAATCGGTGGTGGACGCGTCTGGCATGGCGGCGAAGACCACTGGTGGAACCAGCAACGCATCCGTGCGGACTACGACATCTCCCACGACATGAATGGTCAACTGCTCGAGCGTGAGTTGGAGGCCTACTACTCGATCGACGGGCCCAAACAGTGGTTCGGTCGAATTGGTCCACTGACACGCGACGTGTACTACGACGGCCAGGTGTTCAGGGAAAACAAGCTGAGCATCTATACAAAGATCCAGCCGAAGGGGGGATTGTTCTTCGGTGTATGGGCCAGGGTGGGTGACCAGATCGACTTTGCCAATACGCGCCTCGGCTATCAGGTTCGAGTTCAGCCCGAGATGAGGTGGAACGTCAATGAGCATTTACTGGCACGCCTGAGCAGTTCCTGGGTCAAGATGGACAGTAAGGAAGGGCCAAATATTTTCGACGCACAGGTGCAGGACTTGCGCCTGACCTGGCAGTTCAGCAATCGTAGTTTCGTTCGCCTGACCACGCAGTACCAGACCGTGGATCGAAACCCGGCCATGTATACCGATGAAGTCGACGCCAGTTCACGCCGGGTGGGCAGGCAGTTCCTGTATTCCTACAAGCTGAATCCGCAAACGGTGTTTTTCCTGGGGTATTCAGACCAGCATATCGAGGACGACGACCTGGACGACCTGATGGTCACCGATCGCACCTACTTCCTCAAGATTGGGTATGCCTGGATGCCATAACCGGAGCGCTGAGCGACAATCCCCGGGAGGATTGTCTCCAGGTACTGGCAACAGCGTTCTAGTCTCGGTTCTGCCGGGCCAGTTTTGCACTCAGGATGAAGTGCTTGCCCGTCGAGTTGTACGGGTCGCAGACATCATCGGGCTCATCCGCAAGCACCAGGTCGGAAGCATTCAACGACGCGCTGACGCGATGGGTTTCGCCCTCGTCATCCTTGCCTGCAACCGGGTCCTTGGGATTGACGAATGCCGGTTTTGAGTTATGTGTATTCATGCGTTGTCTCGGTCGGTCTTTGTCTTGTTGTTGTTTTAACGAGGCCAAAATCAAGAATTTTGTCGCTCGTCGACCTGCTGCCTTCGTTGACCGGCAACCTGCCATGGGCCAGCGCAGCCTTCCCGCTTAGCCGGCAGCCGTCCAGTCTGTCGCAAGGCACGGGCAAAAAAGAATGGTTATCGCCAGGTTCGTTGCCATGGCCCTTTTCTCTATTATGTTCAATTTCAGGGTCTTAGCGCAAGTATCTGGAGAGTCTCTAGGCGGTTTGAGCCGGCCCGGGGCAGAAAAGACGCTCGCAGGAGACGCCGGTTGCCCTCCTGCCTTTCACCGCGGCGACGGGTTGCTATCATATTGATTCCAACATAAACAACAAAGGAGTGGCGCCATGGCTGTCTATGTCATTGTGAATATGAAAGTTACCGACGATAGCTGGATTCCGGAATACGCAGCGAACGTGCATGACATCGTGCACAAGCACGGTGGCAAGTATCTATCGCGCAGCGGCAACATAGTGACGATCGAAGGCGAACCGACTGGCGCAAATCTGATTGCACTCATCGAGTTTCCGACGATGGAGGCGGTACAGGCGTTTGGTTCGGATCCAGCGTATGCGCCGTATGGTGAGGCGCGTATTGCCGGCACGGTCAGTACGATAGAAGTCATCGACGACACGGATGCAGCGGGAACGATTCCGTATCTCAATGCCGGTGATTAATTTTCCCGGCGTTTTCTGTCACGCAACGACGATATTCGGTCGCTGAAAAGAAGGCACCGCGCTCGCCGTCATCAAAGGCGAGCGCGGCGAGGTGCTTCCGTACATGGTGCTCCGACGATGCCTGCGAGACTAGCCGATACGCGGTGGCGGCAGGTGTCCCAGTACCTGTTCGATCGCAAGCCCCAGTTGCAGCATCTTCACATCGCTGCCAGCGGGTCCGTCCAGTTCGATGCTTACGGGCAAGCCATCACTGTCCAGGCCCGCCGGTACAACGAGACCCGGTATTCCCGAGGTGCTGCCCGGCGCGATGTTCCGTCCCATGACACCCTGGAAAGACACCATCTCGCCATTGAGTTCGATTTCGACATCCTGGCCGACCGGGGTCGCTGCCATTTGCGTGCAGGGCAGAATCATTCCATCGAGGCGGTTGTTCGCGAAGTAATCAGCCATCGTTTGCCGAAATACCGGTAAGCGTTCATCGCGCAACCTGGCGAATTCCTCGTCGGAGGGTCGCATCGGGGCGCCGGCGACGACGTATTCTGAAAACGCTTCTGCGATGTCGTCGCTGAGTTGTGCAACCACGTCATCGAATGAAATCCCTGCGCCTGAGTCCGCCAGGTAGCGGCTGAAGCTGGGCAGGAGGTGGTAGATCTGCACCGGGTCGGTGATTTCGGCGACCAGCTCCCGCACATTCGGTACGTTTGCCTCGACAATAGTGGCCCCGGCGTTGGCGAGTCTCTCCAGGGATTCATTGGTGATGCGCTCGACATCAGGATGCAGATTATTGAAATAGAAATCGCGTGAGATGCCGATGCGGGCACCCTCAAGGACGGCCATCGGATCTGTCACGGCCGGGAATGTCTCGCCTGTTATGACCTCGTCGAACAGGATCAGGTCTGCGACCGAGCGCGTATGCGGTCCGACCTGGTCGAATATCGGCGTAATCGGCGTTACACCGCCGTTGGGGTAACGATTCTGGGTCGGCCGGTAGCCGTACACGCCACACAGCGCGGCAGGCACCCGAATCGAACCCTGCGTGTCCTCGGCAATACCCAGCGGCGCCATCCGTGCGCCAATGGCCGCACCGGTTCCGCCGCTGCTGCCGCCCGGGATCCGGTCCGGGTTGTAAGGATTTCGAACAGCGCCGAACGCAAGGTTGTTGCTCGTCCAGCCAAAAGACATTTCATGGATGTTGGTCTTGCCCATGACGATTCCGCCAGCGGCCTTGAGTCGCTTGATGAGTACTGCGTCTTCGGCCGGCCGGAAGTGTTCCAGTGCCCGGGTACCGGCGCTGGTCGGATACTCACTCGTATTGACGCTGTCTTTTACCGGAATTGGCAATCCGTGCAGCGGTCCGACGGTTTGTCCGGAAGCCAGATGCCGGTCGGCCGCGCGAGCCGCTTCAAGTACTTTTTCCGGATCGAGTACGCGCCATGCGTTCAGTGACTCTGTTGCGTCGCAGCGAGCGAGCAGGCTTGTGGCGTATTCCTCAGCGGAGATTTCGGTATCGCGCATCGCCTTCAGCGCTTCTGTTGCGGTGAGATCGGTCATGTCCATATTCATTGGCGCGGCCGCCTGATCGTCACCGTTTGCACAACCGGCGGCCGTCGATGCGACAGCGGCAGTCATCGCGATGAATTCCCTTCGGGACGTCTTATTGTTCATCGTTTACTCCATTATTCGTCTCGCGGATCTGTGCGGACAGCGCTTCCCAACTGGTTATCGGTAGCGAGCAGTGTGTGCCAATACAACGATAGGCGATGGTTTCGTCTTCAACGGGCTTTCGGTCGGCGAGTGCACCGGGCAAACCTTCCTCATCAGCCGGGATCGCATAGACCAGTCGCTTCGGTGCATACAAACGGGACGCGCTGTTGCGCCACTCTTCGATATCGTTGGTTTCGCCACGAATGATGATGATCTCGGGATGGGAAAGATACTCTTCCAGGGCCGTCACGAGCGATACGTGACCCTGTGGATATTCGTCGATGGCCGGCCACGCACTTTGCAGCGTCTTTTCCGCAGCAGAGAGATAACGCGGTTGCCCTGTCAGGAAACCGAGTCGCTGCAACGCAAATGCGGCGATTCCATTGCCTGACGGCGTTGCATCGTCAGCCAGCGGCTTGGGCCGGTGCATCAGCTGTTCATGATCGGCGGCAGTGAAAAAGAAGGCACCCACAGTATCGTCATAGAAATGAGTCAGCAGGCTGTCAGCAAGATCGACGGCGAACTTCAGATGCGCGGTGTTCCAGCGTGCCTGTAGCAACTCAAGAATGGCATCGACGAGGAATGCGTAGTCGTCGAGATAGGCGGGAAAACGCGCCGTGCCGTCCTTGTAGCAGGCCAGCAGTCGACCGTCCTCGTAAAGCTTGTTTTGAATGAAATCAACGGCACCCGCGGCAGCATCGATGAGGTCGTCACGTTCCAGCGCATTGCCGGCGATCGCCAGCCCGCGAATCGCAAGCGCATTCCAGGACGTCAGCTGTTTTTCATCCCGTCCTGGTGGTACACGCTTGTCACGGGCCTCGAGCAGCGTCATGCGTGCTGCATCGACCTGTGCGGAAACCTCATCTAGCGACTGCCCGGTGTCATTGGCAATAGCCTGTCGTGTTTCGCGTACGGTGAAGTGCCACTTGCCTTCGAAGTTGGCTGACTCATCGAGCCCGAGATAACGGGCAATGAGTGCGTATTGTTCGGCCGGCAACAGAGCCTTCACTTCGTCCGGCGTCCAGACGTAATAAAGGCCTTCCTCCCCTTCCGAGTCGGCATCGCGCGTCGAATAGAAACCGCCATTGGGTGCCAGCATGTCGGCGAGCATCCAGTCAGCGGTTTCGTGGGCAGTCCGGAGGAACAGTTCTTCACCGGTCGCCAGTGCTGCTTGCGCGTACAACGCCAGCAGAGGGCCGTTGTCGTAGAGCATCTTCTCGAAATGCGGGATCTGCCAGTAGCGGTCAACGGCATAACGGCAGAACCCGCCACCGAGCTGGTCATAGATGCCGCCCTCGGCCATGCGAGCCAGGGTCAGCGAGACGAAGAAAAGTGCCTCTATGTCGGGTTCGTCGCCACTTGTGCTGGCACGCCAGTGCCTCAGCAGGCGGTCCAGCGTTGTCGGATGCGGAAACTTGGGCGCATTGCCAATGCCGCCGTATTCGCGATCGAAGTTCCGGGCAATCGCCTGCCTGGCCGCGCCCAACGGCGCCTCGCTGATCGAATGTTCGCCTGGGCCGGGCTCGAGCCGCCGGATCACACCGGCGAGTTGCTCGCCCTGGCTTTTGACGTCATCGCGATTTTCCCTGTAGAAGTCCGCCGCGCGGGCCAGCAGTTCGCGAAACGAGGGCAGGCCATGCCGATTTTCCGGCGGGAAGTAGGTGCCACCAAAGAACGGTCGTTGATCGTCCGGATCGATAAACATCGTCAATGGCCAACCACCCGGCCGGCGCGTCAATAACTGGTGCGCGGTCTGGTAGATGCGGTCCAGGTCCGGTCGCTCTTCGCGATCGACCTTGATGTTCACGTAGAGCCGGTTCATGAGCTCAGCCGTCGTCTCGTCCTCGAAGGACTCGTGTGCCATGACATGACACCAGTGGCAGGCGGAATAGCCAACCGACAGCAACACCGGTTTTCCCTGTTCACGCGCCAGGGCAAGTGCTTTCTCACCCCACGGATACCAGTCCACCGGGTTCCCGGCGTGTTGCAAAAGGTAGGGGCTCGTCTCGGTCGCGAGGCGGTTGGAGTGACTCATCGATGCACTATAACGTATGGATTGGGCAGCCCCCGGAATCGTGTAAACTTACCGCCCATGCTGACCTACCCTGAAATCGATCCGATCATTTTTTCGATTGGTCCGCTCGCTGTACGCTGGTATGGCCTCATGTACGTAATCGGTTTCGTTGCCGCCTGGCTGCTTGCCAGCCAGCGCGCTAAAGAATCATGGTCGCCGATCAAACCCAACCAGGTCGATGACCTGATCTTCTACGGCATGCTCGGTGTGATCGTAGGCGGCCGACTCGGTTACTGCATTGTTTACGGTTGGGAAATCTGGCTCCAGGATCCGCTTTACGTCTTCAAGATCACGCAGGGTGGCATGTCCTTCCACGGCGGACTCGCTGGTGTGATGACGGCGATGTGGCTGTTCGGCCGTCGCCTCAAGCTGGGTATGTGGCAAGTGACGGATTTTGTTGCTCCTGTTGTCCCGATCGGGCTGGGGACCGGCCGCATCGGCAATTTCATCAACAACGAGTTGTGGGGTAAACCGACCGACGTTCCCTGGAGTTTCAATATCAACGGTGTCGGCCTGCACCCGTCGCAGCTCTACGAAGCGGCGCTGGAGGGGTTGGTCCTGTTCATCATCCTCTGGATCTACTCGTCGAAACCGCGGCCGCACATGGCGGTGTCCGGCCTGTTCCTGTTCTGGTATGGCGTCTTCCGATTCTTTGTGGAATTTTACCGGGTACCGGATGCGGACCTCGGCTATCTCGCACTGGGATGGGTGACGATGGGGCAGATACTGTCTGCGCCGATGATTATTATCGGTGCCATCCTGATTTTCATGGCCTATCGGAATCGGCAACCGGCAACGGCAGGGACCTGACATGCAGCAATACCTCGACATGATGCGTCACATACGTGACAACGGCGCGACCAAGGAAGATCGCACGGGCACTGGAACGAAGAGCGTGTTCGGCCACCAGATGCGGTTCGATCTCGGCGCCGGTTTTCCGATGGTTACGACGAAGAAGCTGCACCTTAAGTCGATCGTGCACGAGTTGTTGTGGTTTTTGAGTGGCGACTCGAACATCAGCTATCTGCAGGAAAATGGGGTGTCGATCTGGAACGAATGGGCTGATGAAAATGGAGATCTCGGTCCGGTCTATGGTGTGCAATGGCGCCAGTGGAAGGATGCCCGCGGTGAAACGATTGACCAGATTGAGGATGTCGTCCGGCGCCTGAAAGAAGACCCGGACTCTCGCCGCATCATCGTCAGCGCATGGAATGTTGGCGAACTGCCCGGCATGGCGCTACCGCCCTGTCATACGCTTTTCCAGTTCTACGTGGCGGAAGACAAGTTGTCCTGCCAGCTCTACCAGCGCAGCGCGGATGTTTTCCTCGGGGTGCCTTTCAATATCGCTTCCTACGCATTGCTGACCCACTTGATGGCACAGCAGGCGGACCTGGGTGTGGGTGATTTTGTCTGGACCGGCGGTGACTGCCACCTGTACCTGAATCATTTGGAGCAGGCAGAGGAGCAATTGGCCCGCGATCCCCTTCCTTTGCCGCGACTGGCCATCAAGCGCAAGCCGGAGAGCATCTTTGACTATCGATTCGAGGACTTCGAAGTTCTGAATTATGAGTCACATCCCCACATAAAAGCTGCAGTCGCCGTCTGACCACCGTATGAAGATCTCACTCATCGTCGCTGCCTCGACGAACAATGTCATTGGCGTGGCCGGCGGTCTTCCCTGGCATCTTCCCGAGGACCTCAAGCGGTTCAAGGCCATCACGATGGGTAAGCCCATGATCATGGGCCGGGCAACCTATGCGTCCATCGGCAGGGCGCTGCCCGGGCGAAAGAGCATTGTCCTTACCCGGCAATCAGGCTTCGATGCGGAGGGCTGCGAGGTCGTCGATTCGGTCGATGCAGCCATTGCCGCGGCCGGCGCGGTCGACGAAGTCATGATTATCGGTGGTGGCGATATCTATCGGCAGTTTCTGCCGCAGGCGGATCGCATTTACCTGACCCGCGTCCACGCCGGGATTGACGGCGACACGACGTTCCCGGAACTCGATATGTGCGAATGGACCGTCAGTACTTCCGGGGAATACCCGGCAGGCGACGAACGGGATTACAGCTTTTCGATCGCTACGCTCGATCGCAGACAGACGTAGCGATCAGGGATCGGCCCCGTTTCCGAACGGCAGGTCGCTTCGAGCTCGCGTTCCCCGAACGGCAATACCCGGCTGACATTGGCCAGCGATTCCAGCTCGCCGTTATCGTGTGATTCGGAGCTAATGCGACTGACCTGCGCGGTACGATCCCGGGCAAGCACGTCGAGACCGTTGTTTCCCGATCGTTGATGGGGATGCCGGACTCGCCCTGTTGCAAGTCCTGGTACGCTGATTTCAGGCCGATACTTCAGTCGTCATCCTGTTCGACTCCTGCGCCGGTCAGGCCGGCAATGGCAGCCAGCGTCGTTTGCGCAGCGTTCAGCCCCAGACGAAAGTCTTCGTCTTTAAACGACGTCCAGACGTCCAGTGGTGTGTGCCAGGTTGGATTCCATCCCGCTCCAGTGTGTGCGCCGCGCTCGTTTTCACGCAGGCTTATTGACGGCACGATATTCATGAACGGGGTCGAGTCGGTGTTCGTCATGTGCGGGCCGACCGTTGCGGGGTAGTCGGTGTTATAAGTGTCGGCGGCTGCCTTGAAAACGAATGCGAGCTTCATCGAGTCGTCCACTCGTTCCGAGTTTGACTGGAATTCAATATTGACGTCAGCCTCCGGCCGCTGGTCCCAGCTGACCGTGCCGTCGGCACCCGGTGCGCCGTGATCCCAGAGCATCATGTCGTGCTGGATCATGCCCAGCCAGGTTGGTTCGGGGTACTTGCCTGAGCCGGCGGGCTCCTCGACGCCCTGCAGGGCCTGTCTTTGTTCGACATACGCATAGGCGCCGTTCAGACCCGTTTCTTCATTGTTCCAAAGTGCAAAGCGAATCGAACGCTCCGTGGTGACATCGGGTGCGCTGAATATCTTTGCGAGTTCCATCACCAGTGCAGTTCCGGAACCATCATCGTTGACGGCCTCGTTTACCCCGTGGCCATCCATGTGTGCGCCGATGATGTACATCTCGTCAGGACGTGTGCTGCCGATCTTGGTGCAATACACTTGGGAGCGTTCGCCATTGACGGGCTCCTCGGTATTCAATGCACGAATGCGCAGGTCGGGCTGAGCGTTGAGATCACGATTCACACCTGTCGTGGCGCGATAGCCGTATATCGAAGAGCCACCGGGGCCACTGCCGTTGCGGCCGACGAGGCCACCGGTTGGCGTCGTCAAGTCCTCGGGCTCCGTCCGCGGTCTACGGGTCCGGGGTGGTCGCGGTTCCGGGTCATACACATAGTGCAATCGTTCGACATCGCTGCAACCGACATCGATAAGCCATTGTTCGATCCAGTCGACCGCGTCGCGATTGCGTTGCGTACCCTGGCGCCGATCACCGAACTGCGTCAGGCCCTTCAGCGTAGTTTTGTAGTCCTCCAGCGTAAGGCGGCTGACCAGTTCCCGGGCCGGGTCGAATTCTGAGTCCTGAGACCGGGCGTTTCCGGACACGGTAATGGCGATTGCCATCGACAAACCGATGGACAGTATGCGACCTCTGAATTTCATGGCGTCTCCGTCATTTTTCTTCAAAATAGTGCAATCAATTTATTCGCTGAATGTTCAGGTACCGTCCAGCCCGATATCGATAGCGTGCCACAAAGGCCCGCGCGACTATGCCTGCTCATTGGCTTCGATCGCCACCCTCAATCTTTCGGATAACTCGTAGATGTCCTCAAAACTGTTGTACAGGGGCACAGGCGCTACCCGAATCACGTTGGGTTCGCGCCAGTCACCGATGGCGTTGAGTTGTTCCAGTGCCCTGAATATACCCCTGGCATTCAGATTGCTATCCGTAATGACCAGTGACAACTGGCAACCGCTGTCTTTCCCGGGTGTGATCGTTCTCACCTGGTCGGCAAAGTTCTCGGCCAGGAGATAGCGAAGATAGGCCGATTGGGTTCGTGATTTCTCGACCAGCTTGTCAAAGCCGGCCTCGGCGAATACGTCGAGAGACGAAACGACCGGTGCCAGCGCGAGAATTGGCGGATTGCTGAGTTGCCAACGCTCCGCGCCCGGGGCTGGCTCGAAATGGTGCGCCATCTTGAATCGCGTCTTCATGTCATGACCCCACCAGCCCGTTAGCTGGTTGCTGCCATCTCCATCGAGGTGACGCTCGTGAACAAATGCACCGGCGACTGAGCCTGGTCCGCCATTCAGGTACTTGTAGGTACACCAGGCCGCGAAATCCGGTCCCCAGTCATGTAAGGAGAGGGGTACGTTGCCTATCGCGTGCGCGAGGTCGAGACCGACGACACAACCGGCATCGCGACCGATTCGACAGGCCTCGGCCATGTCGATGACCTGGCCGGTGTAATACTGGATGCCAGGCAGCAGCAGGAGGGCGACCTCGTCGCCTTGTTCGTCCAGGATATTTTGCAGGTCTTCGGTGTAGAGCAACTCGTCTTCACGAGGTTCCCATTCGACGAGACACTCGGCCGGATCGTGCCCGTGCAACTGCAGCTGCGACTGAACGGCGAAATAGTCTGAGGGAAACGCTGTCGACTCGATGACAATTTTTCGGCGCTTCCCGTCGGGGCGATAGAAAGTGGCCATAAGGATGTGCAAGTTGACCGTCAGCGTGTTCATGGCGACGACTTCGAGCTCGTCCGCACCAACTAGGGACGCAAATCCGGTGGTGGCGTTCTTCTGGTATTCGACCCAGGGCTTGTTCGCTTTGAAGTGACCTTCGACACCGAGCCGGGCCCAGTCTGCCAATACTTCCGTGACTGTCTCGACGGCCACCTTCGGTTGCAGTCCGAGCGAGTTACCGCAGACATAGATGCTGCGGCGACCATCGCGATCGTCCGGGAAATTGAACTGTTCGCGGAATGCAGCCAGCGAATCCTTTCGGTCCAGCGCCAGCGCACAATCGCGCGTGGTGTCAAAGTCGGTCATTCAAAGTTCTTCCGGTTGAGAGCGAGCCATTCGAACGCAGAGTCAGCGAGCAGGTCGGAGCGGGTTTTGTCATCCAGATGCATGGCTTCGATCATCTCCCCGGGGTGATGTTCGCCCAGGGGGAATGGATAGTCGCTGCCGAGTGCAATGCGGTTGGACCCGAACAGGTCGATCATATAATTCAGCATGTCCGGCTCATGTACCAGCGAATCGACATAGAACTGGCCGAGGTATTCGCGCGGATTCCGGTCGTTGGCTGTAGCGACGATATCCGGTTGTACGTTGAACCCGTGTTCCAGCCGGCCGATCAGTCCGGGAAATGCGCCGCCACCATGGGCGAACGCTACGCGCAAATTCGGCAGACGTTCAAAAACGCCGCCAAAAATCATCGAGCAGATCGAGAGGGCGGTTTCCGTCGGCATGCCCACCAGCCACGGCAGCCAGTAAAGCCCCATTCGTTCTTTGCCCAGCATCTGCCAGGGATGCACAAACACGGCGGCACCCAGGTCCTGTGCTGCTTCAAGCACGGGAAAGATACGTGGGTCATCCAGATTCCAGCCATTGACGTGTGAGCCTATCTGCACACCGGCCATGCCGAGCGATTGCGTGCAACGCTCCAGTTCCTTGATGGACAGGTCGGCATCCTGCATCGGCAACGTGCCGAGCCCGATGAATCGCTTAGGGTAATCGTTGACGATGCCCGCGATGTGATTATTCAGGATTTTCGACAGATCAGCCGTGTCTGCCGGCTTCGCCCAGTAACTGAACATGACCGGGACGGTGGAGAGCACCTGGACATCGACGTCGCAGCGGTCGCAATCTGACAGCCGCGTTTTCGGGTCCCAGCAGTCCGACTCGATCTCGCGGAACAGATTGCCGTCAAGCATCATTCGTGCACAGCCGGGACCGTGATGCTCCAGTTGGATGAAGCCGCCGTAACCGTAGCGTTCTTTCAGGTCCGGCCAGTTTTCCGGGAGGATGTGAGTGTGAATATCGACCTTCAACGTCATACCTGCTCTCGACCCGGCATGACGGCGCCGCAACTGTCACAGATCCGGTTCTCCTCGGAGCTGTAAAAGCGGTCGAATATTGGTGGTAGCTGGCCGACGATGTCATCGACGTAGAGGTATTCCTCGTAAAGCTTGTTGTCGCAGGATTCGCAGTACCACATGAAACCGTCAAGTTCGTTGTCGAGACGTTTCCTCTCCACGACAAGTCCTACCGAGTTTTCAAATCGCTGCGGCGAATGCGGCACCCTGGGGGGCAACAACAGAATTTCACCCGCGCGTATCGGGATGTCGACCCGCTTGCCATCCTGGATGGTCTTCAGGAGCATTTCACCTTCGAGCTGGTAGAAGAACTCTGGCCCTTCGTCATAGTGATAGTCGGTTCTGGAATTTGGGCCGCCCACCACCATCACAATGAAGTCGTTTTCCTCGAAGACCTGCTGATTGCAAACTGGCGGCTTCAGTTTGTCGCGATGGTCTTCGATCCATTGTTGAAAATTAAATGCGATCAGGGATTGCAATGGACTTTCCTTATCGGGCTTTCGCGATACATTTCAATTCGATAGCGATCGGAGTTGGCAATCGTGTCACTTCGACAGTGGTTCGGCACGGACCATCAGCGGGAAAATATTCGGCATAGACTCGGTTGTACGTTTCGAAGTCCCGCGGTATGTCGGTGAGAAATACGGTTACATCGATCAGATCTTCCCACTCGCAGCCGGCACTTTCCAGGACAGCACGCACGTTGGTGAAGACCGAATGGCACTGCGCCTCGATGTCGACAGCCACCACGTTGCCGTCGTCATCCAGCCTGGCGCCGGGGATATTGCCGCCGCCGGCTGGCCGCGGACCGATGCCGGACAGGAAGACAAGGTCACCGACGCGTTTGGCGTGGGGATAGGCACCTACGGGATTCGGTGCATTGCCTGTGCAAACCGTGTTGTTGTTCATGTTGTCGTCGACCATGGGCCTATTCTAGCTTGATACCTCCCTGCATTGGACGGCAGCGGTTTTGGGTTTGCCGGTGAGCTTCACGGCGGTTAACTGGCGTCCCCAGACACAGCCCGTGTCGACGGCGATCATCTCATCATTGACAACCAGGCCCAGCGCGCTCCAGTGTCCGAATACGATACGGGTGCCACGCCAGCGGGCCTTTGGCGCGGCGTACCACGGAATGAGGTCCTTGCCTGCGGAGTCGGGTGGACCACTATGCGTGAAATCGATTCGGCCGTCGGCATCGATCATGCGCATGCGCGTCAATGCGTTGATGATGAACCGGATGCGTTTGACACCCTTCAGTTTGCCGGACCAGAGGTCGGGTTTGTCACCGTACATTTCGTCGAGAAATGCGTCGTATCCATCACCCCGCAGGGTTGCCTCCACTTCCGCGGCACGTGCGAGGGTCTTCTTGACGGTCCATGTCGGGGGAAGGCCCGCATGCACCATTAGCGTATTCAGGTCCTTGTCATAGTGTGCGAGTGGCTGCATTCGCAACCAGTCCAGCAACTCGTCACAGTCCTCGCGACCGAGGATCTTCCAAAGTGCATCGAAGCGCACCTTGGTGAATTTGACATCGTGCGCCAGCGTCAGGAGATGCAGGTCGTGGTTGCCGAGGACGGTGACAGCCGAGTTGCCGAGACTTTTGACGAAGCGCAACGTCCGACGTGACTTCGGCCCCCGGTTGACGAGGTCGCCAGTCAGCCAGAGTTTGTCTTTGGTGGGATCAAAGGAGATCTTGTCGAGCAGGCGACGAAACGGTTCGTAGCACCCCTGCAGGTCGCCAATCGCGTACTGAGCCAATCGTCAGCTCCGCCCGTTCGATCCGCTTAGTGGAGTACGCCCGGCACCGCCAGTGTGAAAGGCGGAATCGGTGCGTCAAATTCAGCACCGTCGCCGGCGTGCATGCTGTACATGCCTTGCATCGCCCCCACCGGCGTTTCCAGGACGGCACCGCTGGAGTAGCGATAAGTCTCGCCCGGGCCAAGCATAGGCTGCTCGCCGACAACGCCGTCACCGGAGACCTCCTGGACCTTGCCATTCGCATCAGTGATGATCCAGTGGCGACGAAGAAGCTGGGCCGGTGTGTCGCTCAGGTTTTCGATCGTGATCGTGTAGGCAAACACGTAGCGATCAATTTCGGGTTCCGACTGGTCATCGACATAGGTCGTGGCGACCTGAATGTTAATCTCGCATTGCTTCTCGTCCATTGTGCCGCCCCGTTCAATCCGTTCGGTGCGTATTCTACCCCAGCGGGCCGGACGTTGTGATGGATGATTCGACGTATCAGGCGCTCAGGTGGTTGGCAAGTGCAACCCAGTCGTTGATTGATACCTGCTCGGGCCGCAGGCCGGCGTCCAGGCCGATTGCGTCGAGATCTTGCGGTTCGGCCATCCCGTTGAGTGCATTGCGCAAGGTTTTTCTGCGTCGTGAGAAGGCGAGTTTGACGATGGCTTCGAGCCGTTCGTCATCCCTGGCGTCATAGGTTCCGGCCGGGAGTGGCCGCATGCGTACGACGGATGACAGGACCCTGGGTGGCGGCGAGAATGCACCGGGCGGCACATCGAAAAGCGATACTGCCTCCATGCGACAGCCCAGCATGATCGTCAGCCTGCCGAAGTTTTTGTTGCCCGGTGTGGCACAGATTCTATCGACCACCTCTTTCTGCAACATGAAATGCATGTCGACAATGACATCGCGAAATGCGACCAGGTGAAAAAGCAGCGGCGTGGAGATGTTGTACGGAAGATTGCCAACCAGGCGAATCCGGTCGCCCAGTGAAGCGTAATCGAAGCTCAGCGCATCGGCTTCGTGAATGTGTACGTTGTCTCGACTATTAAAGCGTCGCTCGAGCTGCCCGACGAGGTCCCGGT
The DNA here is from genome assembly GCA_964630795.1 of uncultured Woeseia sp. GTDB lineage: Bacteria > Pseudomonadota > Gammaproteobacteria > Steroidobacterales > Woeseiaceae > SZUA-117. The sequence goes on from CAZVWF010000011.1 coordinate 23,031, forward strand.
CGAACTCGATTGCATGCAATGCTGGCGACAGGATCGACAGCGGGTCCGTGATTGCAGCCCGGCCCGGCCCGATCTCGACGATGACGTCGCCCGATTGCGGCTCGATTGCGGAGACAATCTGTTCGATGATTTCGGGTGCGGTCAGGAAATGCTGGCCGAAGCGCTTCCTCGCACGGTGGTTCATGTGCCTGCCAGTTCTGTGGCCAGCGCAACCGCCGCGAACAGGCTTCCCGGATTTGCTGTGCCGTTCCCGGCCATGTCGAGAGCCGTCCCATGATCTACGGATGTACGAATGATCGGCAGCCCCAGGGTGACATTCACGGCATTACCAAACCCCGCATACTTGATGACTGGCAGGCCCTGATCATGATACATGGCGAGAATCGCGTCGGCTTTGCCGCCAGCCCGCGTAAAGGCGGTATCCGCGGGCAATGGCCCTCTCACCTGAATACCCTTCGCGATGGCTTTATCGATAGCGGGCTGAATAATCGACCGGTCTTCGGTGCCCAGGTGCCCGCCTTCGCCCGCGTGTGGATTCAGGCCGCATACGACAATGTCGGGACGCTCGATGCCAAACTTGGTGACCAGGTCGTGATTGAGCACCTCGATGACACGGACGATTCCGTTCGTGGACAGAGCTGCTGGCACGTCCTTAAGGGGCAGGTGGGTGGTTGCCAGTGCGACGCGAAGCGCGTCCGCAACCAGCAACATGACGGGCAAACCGGTGCCCGTCAGCTCCGCCAGGAACTCGGTATGACCCGTGAACGAAACGCCGGCGTCGTTGATGACACTTTTTTGCAGCGGCGCGGTGACCAGCGCTGCAAACTCACCGGACTGGCACCCCTCAACGGCGCGGCGCAATCCGTCGAGCAGGCTATTTGCGTTTGCAGGATTAAGATGGCCGGGCGTTGCCGGTTCGGCGAGCGGCATGTCCAGGACCTGGAGCGAACCCGCTGCGGCCTCAGTGTCCGGGTCATATGTCGAAAGATTGATTTTCCTGCCGATAGCCGCGGCGCGATCTGCGAGCATGGTCGGGTCGGCAATGACAACGATCTTCGTCGACCACGGTGAATCGGCGAGGGCGAGGCACAGTTCGGGACCGATGCCGGCAGGCTCGCCGGCAGTAACGACGATGCGATCAGATGCGTGTTTCGACAAATGCTTCGTCACGAATGCGCCGGACCCACAATTCGGTTTCGTTGTTCAGCTTGCCGTTCCGGACGCGTTGAATGCAATTGCTTTCCTTGAGGTCTTCCGTGTTGTCGTACGTGCGCCGTTCCTGAACCTCAAGGATATGCCATCCGAATCGACTGCGGAAAGGCTCGGACAACTCGCCAATTTCGGAATTGTTGGCGACTTCCTCGAACTCAGGGACAAATTCGCCGGGGTTTGTCCAGCCCATTTCTCCGCCTTCGTTGGCGGATCCCGGGTCATCCGACATCAGCTTCGCCACTTCGGCAAAGTTTTCACCTGCCTGGATGCGATCGTATGCGTCCTGCAGCCGTTGTTTGGCTGTCTCTTCGTCGATAATCTGGTCCGGCGTAATCAGGATGTGGCGAACCCGGGTCTGTTCGATCTCGCTTTTCTGCGTGACACCCTGGATCTCATTGACTTTTACGATGTGGTAACCGCTGATCGCGCGAATCGGTTGCGATACGTCACCGTCATTCATATCGCCGACGACGTCGGAAAAGAGGCTCGGCAACTGATTGCCAGGACGCCAGCCGAGACTGCCGCCCTGCAGCGCGGTGTCGCTGTCAGAGTGCCGGATAGCAAGCTCGCCGAAGTCAGCGCCATTTTCCAGTTGAGCGACGATGCTCAACGCTTCCTGTTCGGCTTGGTCGAATTGTTCGTTCGTCGCCGACGCAGATACCGATACCAGGATGTGCGATAGATTGAAATTGGAATTGACGACAGCATTGTCTTCGAGGTCGGCGATACAAGCCTCGATTTCACGCGGGGATACAGAGATCCGGTTGACGACGTCGATACGCTTCAGCTGCTCGAGGATCATCTGCTTTCTCATGTCACGACGGTATTCACCGTAGTCGATACCGTCCTGCTGAAGAATCGCCGGCAGGTCTTCGAAATTCATGTTGTTCGCCTGAGCGATCTGCGCGATGGCCTGGTTCAGCATCTGGTCGGAAATCTGGATACCGATGCGATCTGCACGCTGCCTCTGGATCTCCTCGACAATCAGGCGCTCCAGGACCTGTTCGCGAAGAATGTGTGCTGGCGGCAGCTCCATGCCGGCCTCGGTAGCACGCATGATGATCAGGTCTTGCTGGCGATTGAGCTCGCTCTTCAGCACGACGCCTTCGTTGACGATGGCGGCGACGCCGTCAATGAACTGCCCGATCTCGGACATTTCCTGTGCGAGCGGCGCAGTGGTCAGCATCGTGAAGGCTGCAGTTATAGATAAATACTTGATTTTAAACATAATTTCTCTCGGTGCCCATTTTAGACAGCGCCGAACCGGTGATATTAGTTCAGGGCGCCGGAATAGCCAAGAATTCCGCGTTCCAGCAGTCGGCCGGCCGCGGTTCCCACGCTGGTCATGCCCTTCAATACCAGTTGCAGACCAATGGATGAATCCTGGGTTCCGTCCCGGGTGGAAATGTAGCGTCGCCCGACCAGCCTGAGACCCCAGCAGCAGCTCTCATATTCGAGCCCATAGAACTGTTCGAGGACTTCGTTGTCACGCAGCGAGAAGTTGAAACGGCCGACGAAATTCCAGCTTTGCCCGATCGGCCAGGACCAGGAAATGTCACCTTGCTCAAGTGAGCCTCGCCGGAATCGATAGGCGAAGTTCAGAATCTTGTTGCTGGCGGGCCGGTATTGCAGTCGAGCTTCGGATTTGGTCGTTCCGTTGTCACTCCACTGGTGGCCGATATCGAAGTTCAGGTTGTCGTAGATCAGGAAGCGGAGTTCGGCGATGTAGTCTGATGAATCGCCGGTGACTGACGCCTGGCCGGGCAGCGTGACGGTCTGGTTGCTCAAATAAAGAGCCTGGCCGAAGGTTGCGGACATCAACTCACGACCGGAGCCGGTTTCGATAATTCTCGACGTCACGCCTATGCTCAACTGATCGGTATCCGTGATGCGGTCGACGCCGAGATAACGATTTCCGCGATACAGCTGCACCAGGTTCAGATCGGGTTGAATGGTGTCGAATACAGGGAGTTGATCCTGTGCGCGAAATGGAACGTTGGTGTACAGGATGCGGGGCTCAATCGTTTGTACCCGGCCGGAGCCGTTTAGCAGGCGTTCGAAGTTCAGACCCATATCGACCGTCGCGATCGGCAGTGTTCGACTGGGGTTGGTCTCTTCGCCCGGCAGGCGATTCTCGAGTTCGTAGCGTGTGTGGTCGAGTTTGACACCAGGCCTGAAAAACCATCCGGGCCGCTCGATCGCTAATTCGATACTGGGCGACGCGTTCAACCGCCAGCCGATCGTGCCGACATCCCGGTCGAAGTTGACGACTTCGCTGTCGAAGCCGTAGTCGAGTCCGAGAAAACCCTCTGCCCAGTGTCCCGACACCAGGATTTGTGGAAGGCGGCGGTAGGGCTTGTCGACCGGCGCGATAGCCTGATCGATGGTCTGGTAGTCCTGGAACATCGCGAGCATTGACCAGTGTTCGCCGTAATAGTCGAACGTCGCGCTGCGATTAAGGTGTGTGATGCTGGAAATACTTAGAGAGCCGCCAAGGTCTTCGAAATACTGGCTGTCCGATACCTGTCGGAAATCGATCAGGTTGCGCCAGCCATTGTCGAAGAGCGTCCGGTGCGCGAAGGAAACGAGGTGTCGATTGTCGTTCAGCTTGCTGTCGTCGGGCAGGTATTCGACCTGGGCTTCTCCGGTACCGGTCGATAACAGGTATCGAAACTCGGCGCCCATCTGCAGGCCGCGAGCCGTCAGCAGTCGCGGCGTGAGCGTTGCATCGTAATTCGGGGCAATGTTCCAGTAGTAAGGCACGCTGAGTTCATTACCGCTTCGACCGCTGCGGCCGATTTCGGGTGTCAGGATGCCCGACTTCCTCGCGTCCGTGATCGGGAACGACAGGTAAGGTGAGTAGAGAATCGGGACGCCCTTGAATCGCAGCTTTACATCCCGCGCCTCGCCGACCCCGGTCGTCGTATCCAGCACGATGTCGTCGGCCTGAATGATCCAGTCTTCGGATTCCGGAGGACAGGTCGTGTAACCAACATCGCCGAGTTCCAGCCGACCTTCCTGGTTGATCTCGAGGCGGCCTGCCTGGCCTCGTCCGCGGCTGCCGAGCTGAAACTCTGCGCCTTCAAAACGAATGCGTCCGGTGATATAGCCGAATTCAGCCGAGTTGCTGACCACTGTCGTGCCGGAATCCTCGTAACGGACATTGCCAGCGAGAGAAAAGGCGCGCTGAATCGGGTCGTACGAGCCGGCGTCGGCGCCGGCCAGTCGATCGCCGCGACGAAGTAGCACGCCGCCGGACATGGATGCGGTCGGATTGTCGCCAAACCGGGCATCCAGTTCCCCGACCTGGAATTCGAAGACGTTCGGATCGCCGGTGCCGAACCGTGACAGCAGAGACTCACCTGCGCCAGCGGTGATGTTGCCGATCTCGCAACGCATGCGCGCCTGTCCGCTCGCGGCGTCGAACGCCAGCAGGAGAATTACGCTGGTAATAATGGCAGGCAGTCTGGACAAGTCGCAGCCGTGTGCTTCGCTAAAAGTGAATTAAGACAGGATGTTACGAAGAAAAAATGTTATCACTGGATGCAATTTGCTACCTTCGCATAGTTCGCCGGACCCTTCAATGCACAGTGGGAACAAGAGGATCCAGTCCAGGGAAATGAACAGGGACAACAGGCTCGCTTTGCTGACCGACTGGGTGCGTCAATTTGACGGCCTTGCCGAGGCCAGTCCGGTACCCGCGTCCTCCGATGCGAGTTTCCGGCGTTATTTTCGGTTCCAGGGCCGCGATAGTTACATTGCCGTGGACGCGCCACCGGCGACTGAAAACAGCCAGGCATTCATTACGATCTCCGGATACCTGCGCAACATGGGGATCAATGCGCCGCGTGTCATCGAGGTGGACCTGGCGCAGGGCTTTTTACTTATTACCGACCTGGGTTCCCGGCAATACCTGGACGAAATCGGGAACAATATTTCCGCAGCGGATGATCTTTACTGCGACGCACTGGATACGCTGATCAGGCTGCAGACAGCGGGGGACGAGTATCGCAAATCGCTACCCGCATACGACGAGGCTTTATTGCGATTCGAGCTTTCGATCTTTAGTGAGTGGCTGTTCGAGCGGCACCTGGGACTGACGTTCTCCGCGGAAGACGATGCACACTGGCAATCCTGTTGCGATGCGCTGGTCGGCTGTGCGCTGAAACAACCGCGTGTCTTTGTGCATCGTGATTACCATTCCCGCAACCTGATGGTGACTGACGAGAACAATCCGGGCGTGCTCGATTTCCAGGATGCACTGAACGGGCCCTACACCTACGACATTGTATCCTTGTTGAGGGATTGCTATATCAAATGGCCGGGTGCGTTTGTTGACAGGTTCGCCAATCGCTTTCTCGAGAACTGTGGCCAGGCGGTATCGGTCGATCAGTTTCAAAAAGACTTTGACTACAACGGCATGCAGCGACACCTGAAGGCTGCTGGTATTTTCGCGCGTCTGTTCCATCGCGATGGAAAGGGCGGTTATCTCGGCGATATCCACCGAACCCTGGATTACGTGGTCGAGGTGTCGTCGCATTACGACGAACTGAAATTTCTGAACGTGCTCCTCGGTGAACGCGTCATGCCCGCGTTGCCGGAGCTCGGACCATGAACGCGATGATTCTCGCTGCAGGTCGCGGCGAACGACTGCGACCGATTACCAACTCGATGCCGAAGGCAATGGTCGAGGTGCGCGGTGAGAAACTCATCGACCGCCACTTGCGTATGCTGGCGCGAGCCGGGATCGAGACAGTCGTCATCAATCTCGGCTGGCTCGGCGAGCAGATCGCCGACCACGTTGGCTCCGGTGAGCAATTCGGCGTACACGTCGTATACAGCCCCGAGTATGACGCCGTTCTGGAGACCGGTGGCGGCATCGTCCGTGCTTTGCCAATGCTGGGTAAGGACTCGTTCTGGGTCGTCAATGCCGACATTTACACCGACTTTGAAATTCCCGATACGGCACTTGCCGAATCGCTGGATGCCGAACTGATCCTGGTGGATACGCCGGCACATAAAATAAACGGCGATTTTGATTTGCAGGTTGGAAAAAGTGTCAATGGTCCGGACCGCCCGCTAACCTACAGTGGCATTGCACGATATCGTGCGCGCTTTTTCGCTGGCATCGAGGTCGAGCGCTTTTCTGTTGTGCCTATGCTCCGTGATGCAGCAGAAGCCGGAAGGCTGGGCGGCACGCATCATACCGGGCTCTGGCACGATGTCGGCAGCCCGGAACGCCTCGAGGCGCTCAATCAAGTCTGACTATTGACTCGTTCTGCAATCCCAGGTGACCGAGCAGGTTTTTCTCGACAGTTGTGCGAATGACTTCGCGGTTGGCGGGTATGCCGAGCGCCGCCAGGTCGGTAACCTCGAGGTCGCTGAATCCGCAGGGATTAATGCGCGAAAACGTTGCCAGGTCGACGTCAAGATTGAGCGCCATCCCGTGAAAACTCGAGCCGCGCCGGATTCGCAGACCCACGCTCGCGATCTTTTTGTTCTCGACATAAACACCTGGCGCGTCCTTGCGCGCCATCGCATCGATATCGTATTCGGCGACGAGGTCGACAATACTTTGTTCCAGTCCCGTGACGAGGTCACGGACGCCGATCCTTGATCGCTTCAGGTCGATCAACGGGTAGATCATCAGCTGGCCTGGTCCGTGGTAGGTGACCTGGCCGCCCCGGTCCACTTGTACTACGGGAATATCACCGGCATCGAGCAGATGCTCGCGACTGGCGTTCAGGCCGAGGGTAAAAACCGGCGGGTGTTCGGTAAACCAGATTTCATCCGGCGTTGATGAGCCCCGGGAATTCGTGAACGATTGCATGCGCCGCCACAATGGTTCGTAGTCTTCACGCCCCAGGGAGCGGACGATAATCATAGTGCGACCAGGATGTCCTCGTGGTCGGTCAGCGACAGATAGATATCGTCGAGTTGTTGCTGGGACTGTGCGTCGATCGTCACCGTGATCGAAACGAAATTACCTTTGCTGCTCTGCGCTTCCGAAATCGCGTCGTCCGGCAATTTACCGGTGTGCGCCTCAACGAGATTAATGGCAACCTGGCGAAAGTTGTCGCCGACGCGGCCCATCATCTTGATTGGAAAGCGGCAGGGAAACTCGAGAAGTGTTTCGTCAGGCTTGTCATTCATTTACTCGAACCAGAGTGTGACTCCGTCTTTCGCCCGTTGCCAGAAGGAACCGTCGGGATTGTCTTCCAGTGCCCGCAGCGGCATGTTCAACAACTGATCGCCATAGAGGCTCACTTGCAGTTCGGCTATCGGCTGGCCCTGGGCGATCGGCGCCAGCAAAGTTTCCGGTATATTCAGTACCGACTCGACCTCATCGAACGACCCTCGCGGAATCGTGACGTACAGGTCCTCCGTGAGACCCAGGGGGGTCGTTTCTTTGGCAGCCTTCCAGATTTTCGCCGTGGCCACCGTTTCCCCGGCACGATAAAGCAGGCGTGTTTCGAAGAAGCGGAAACCATAGTTCAGCAACGAATGACTGCCGTCGATACGCGCTTTGGCGCTGGCCGTGCCAAGTACCACGGAGATGACACGCATGTCATCTCGTTGAGCCGATGACACCAGGCAATAGCCGGCTTCATCCGTTCGGCCCGTTTTCATCCCGTCGACACTTTCGTCACGCCACAACAGCGAGTTTCGATTCGGTTGTTTGATGCCGTTGTATTCGAATTCCTTTACCGAGTACCAGCGGTAGTAATCCGGAAATTCATTAATGATGGCGCGCGCGAGTGTCGCCATGTCACGAGCGGTCGTGTAGTGATCTTCGTCGGGCATGCCGCTGGCGTTGCGGAAATTGCTGCCGGTCATGCCGAGCTGCGCGGCATGCTGGTTCATCACCTGGGCGAAAACGTCCTCGGTACCGGCCGCGTGTTCAGCCAGCGCGACGCTCGCGTCATTACCGGACTGGACAATCATGCCCAGCATCAGGTCTTCGACGCTGACGCGCGTATCCACTTCGATGAACATCCGGGATCCCTCGGTCCGCCATGCTTTCTCGCTGACGGTGACAAGGTCATCCAGTGAGATCTGGCCTTCGTCCAGCGCGCGGAATATGGCGTATGCGGTCATCAGCTTCGTGAGGCTGGCAGGCGCCAAGCGTTCATCCGGCTTTAGCGAGGCGAGCTCGGCACCGGTGTTGCCATCGATCAGTAGGAAGCTCTTGGCGCCGATGATCGGGGGTTGCGGGATCGGTGTTCTCTGGGCGTGCGCCGAAACGCCGCACAACAGAAACACCAGCGAAATCATGAAGATTCGTAGTTTCACAGATTTTTGCCCAAGCGATGTTGAACCCAGGGTCCGTATTGTAGCGCCTCCGGGGAAAAATGTGAGGTCTCGCGCGCTCAGGTCGATTTCGGATCGATACAGGGAGTCACCAATTGCCAGAAGCTGGTTGAAGCCCAAATAGCGGTGGTGAGGAGGGCAATGCAGCAGGCGTGCAGGTTGTCGAGGTGTCAGCCGGGCGTTTGAATCAATTGAAAATAAGTGTTTCTTCCGGGCACAGGAACATTAGTATAGTCCGACTTCATTAAGACAAAGCGTGTCGAAAAAATGTCCTTCAAACTGACGTACTCAACGATGTTCGATCCACCACCGGAGATGCACGAGCGCTTCGATACGGCCCTGACGGAAACGCGGTCCCGGTTGGGGCAGGATTACGCCCATTTTATCGACGGTACAGACGTTGTGGCAGGCGATCTTTTTGATGACCTGAGTCCGATCAATACGGATTGGGTTCTCGCCCGCTTCCCGGCGGCGACGGCAGACGATGTCAATGCGGCCGTCTCGGCAGCGGAACGTGCCTTCCCAGCCTGGCGGGATACGCCGATGGAAGAGCGAATTCGCTTGTTGCGTAGCGCAGGTGAACTGATCGAGGACCGGGTTTATGACATTAGTGCGGCGCTTGCACTCGAGGTCGGCAAGAACCGGATGGAAGCCATCGGTGAAGTCCAGGAAACGGCGGAGTTCTTTTACCAGTATTGCGATGTTTTCGAGGCGGAGCAGGGATTCTTCGAACAGTTACCGGACGACCCGGTGCCCGGGGTGTCGATGCGCAATCGCTCTGTTATGAAGCCCTACGGTGTATGGGCCGTGGTTGCGCCCTTTAATTTTCCGTTCGCGTTGGCTGGCGGTCCGGTCGCTGCTGCGCTGGTTACTGGCAATGCGGTCGTCGTCAAAGGTGCGCCCGACACGCCCTGGGCCGTGCAGCTGCTCACAGAGTGCCTGCGTGATGCCGGTATTCCTGCCGGTGTTGTCAATACCCTGGCGGACCCGACAGATGTCGCGGGCCCGCTTCTCGTTGAACATCCTTCGGTCGCCGGCGTGACATTTACCGGCTCGCATGAGGTCGGTATGGAGGTCTGTCGGAAGGCCACTGCGGGTGCGTATCCCAAGCCGGTCATCACGGAAATGGGCGGCAAGAATGCGGCAATCATCACGGCGGAGGGTAACCTGGATGACGCAGCCATCGGCATCATGCGATCTGCATTCGGATTGAGTGGCCAGAAGTGCTCCGCATTGTCCCGCGTGTATGTCGAGGAGACGGTGGCAGACGATCTCATCGGCAAACTGAAGCCGATCGTGGATGCGATAACGGTGGGTGACCCGACGGCGCAGGAAAACTACCTTGGGCCGGTCGGCAATCGCGATGCCTATGAAAACTACCAGGCTTACGTTGCCGAGCTCGACGACAGCGGTGCAAAAGTCGTCTCTGGCGAGGGCACACTGACTGAAGCCCGCATGGATAAAGGCTATTTCTGTTCGCCGACTGTTGCTGAAGCTTCGCTCGAGCACAGGCTGTGGCAGCACGAGATGTTCGTACCCATCGTCATGATCGCCCGCATACCGGACAAGGAGACCGGGTTGGCGCTGGCGAACGATACGCCCCTGGGCCTGACGGCTGGTTTCTACGGTAATCCCGAAGAGACAACGTGGTTTCTCGACAACATCGAAGCTGGCGTGGTTTACACGAATCGCCCGCAGGGAGCGACCACGGGCGCCTGGCCGGGCTACCAGCGCTTTGGTGGCTGGAAAGGCTCCGGCAATACCGGCAAGGGCTTCGCCTCCAACTACTACCTGTCCCACTACCTGAGGGAGCAGTCGCAGACCATTGTGGAATAGTTATTCGCTGCATTCGCAATGGTGAAAGACACCTTGGTGTTTCGCATGGTGAGGTGTTGATTCGCGGCGAGGACAACGTTCGGGAAGCGCTCCGCCATGCCGCGGGGCGTCGTGCGCTAATCGGTGACCAGGTGGGTATCCGTGATCCCCATTCTCTGCAGTTTTTCGACGACGGAGTCATATTGAACGACGTCTGCTATCGGACCGATTCTGACACGATACAGCGCCGGTGAGGTGCTCTTATCCTGGTAGACCTTGAGCGGACCGATGCCCCTGTCCCGCAGTAGTGCATATCGTCGCCTGGCGTTGCCGACTTCCCCAAACGCACCCACCTGGACAAAGATGTCATCCTCCGGATCCGGAGTTGATGCCGGGTGGGCTGACGTCATGTTGACGGGCCGGGTTCCCGCCGGTGGATCATCGAAGCTGATGGCGGTGACTTCGACCAGGCTCGTTCCGTCGCGCACCATATCCAGGCGCATCGCCGCAGCATAGGACAGGTCGATCAGTCGATTGTTGACGAAAGGACCCCGGTCGTTGACGCGAACGACGATACTGCGGTTGTTACGCAGATTGCGAACTCGCACGTAGGTCGGCAATGGCAATGTCTTGTGGGCTGCCGTCATCTCGTACATGTCGTAGGGTTCCTGACTCGAGGTCATTCGGCCATGAAACTTCCTGCCATACCAGGAAGCGACACCTCGTTCCTGGTAGCCATAATTCGTGTCGAGTACTTTGTAGGTCTCGCCAAATACCGTGTAATAGGGGCCGTTGCCGTACCGGCTGCGAGGTTCCTTGCGGGGTACGGCATCGCCGGGCAGGGAGGAGGGTGTGCGGGCGCCGGGGCCCGGACCGCTGTCATACACAGGCCGCGAGGAGCAGGCGGCAAGCAGGGAGAGCAGGGCGATGGCGGCGAAGAGTGACGGGCGTTCAGGATTCGCCACGTCGTACCTCGAGTGCGATTTCCTGGCCGAGCTGGTGCACGGCGAGAGCGTACATCACGCTGCGGTTATATCGCGTGATGACGAAGAAGTTGGGGAAACCGACCCAGTATTCTTCACCGTCTTCGCCTTCGAGCGTCAACAAATGGCTCTTCTCGTCACCGGCCAGCGCGGTCGAAAAAATGACACCCTGGTGGCTCAGCGACGTAACCGTTTCCTGCGGGTTCAATGTGTTCTCAGGTGTTTCGCCCTGCCATTGCGAACCGAGCGTTGCGGAGGCGACGACCGGCTGGTCTTTGGTCCAGCCGTGGCGAACGAAGTAGTTGGCGACGCTGCCGATGACATCCGCCCAGTTGGTCCAGATATCGCGTTTGCCGTCATTCGTAGAGTCGACGGCGTAAGCGCGAAAACTGGACGGCATAAACTGTGGCCGCCCCATTGCACCGGCGTAGGAACCCGTGGCGTCCGTCGCATCCATGCCTTCTTCACGTACGAGTAGCAGAAAGTGCTCGAGTTCGCGGGTAAAAAATGTCGAACGCGGCGGATAGTCGAAGGCGAGGGTGGCCAGCGCATCCAGCACGCGATAGTTACCGGTGATTCGGCCGTAATAGGTTTCGACGCCGATAATGCCAACCAGTATTTCGATGGAAACACCGGATTCTTCGCTGATGCGCTTGAGATCTGTCTTGTGCTCTTTCCAGAAACCGGTGCCGGCGCTGATGCGCTCATCCGTCAGGAAGATGTTGCGATACTCGGCCCAGTTCAGCGTCCTTTCTGCCGGCCTGCTGATCGCTTCGAGAATAGACTCCTTCGACTCGGCAGCGCCAATCACCTGCAGCAGCTTGTCACGATCGTAGGCATGTTCCTCGACCATTCGAGCAATAAAGTTTTTGACGTCCGCGCGATCAGTGTCAAACGCGAATACAGGGAGTACAAAGAGCAGCATTGAAGCTGCTGTCAAAATCCATTTTTTCATCAATGAGGCAACAATTTCCGGTGACGGTGAATCGACATGAGAATACCGAATCCGGCCATCAGGGTCACCATCGACGTACCGCCGAAACTGACGAGTGGTAGCGGGATGCCGACGACGGGAACGAGCCCGGTGACCATTGCAGTATTCACGAAAACATAGACAAAAAATGTCAGGCTAATACTCCCCGCCAGCAAGCGAGAATAGGTATCGTGCGCCTGGATCGCGATATAGAGACCGCGGCCGACGACGAAGAGATACAGGACGAGCAGGCTTAAGACTCCCAGCAGGCCCATCTCTTCGCCCATCACCGCAAATATGAAATCGGTGTCCCGCTCCGGCAGGAACTCGAGCTGCGCCTGGCTGCCGTTGGTCCAGCCTTTTCCGAACAGTCCGCCGCTGCCTATCGCGATTTTCGACTGGATGATGTTGTAGCCGGCGCCGAGCGGGTCGGAGTCGGGATTGAGCAAGGTCAGTACGCGTTGCTTCTGGTATTCCTGCATGAATTGCCACAGGACGTAAGCGCCGGGCATCGACGATGCCGCCAGCAATAGCATGACCCGAATGGGCAACCCTGCCAGCACGATGACAATGATGCCGGACATCGCGATGAGGAGTGAGGTGCCGAGATCGGGTTGGCGTGCAATCAGAACGGTCGGTACGACGATCAGGACGCCGATGACAACGAGGTCGATGAATTTGGGCGGTAGCTGTCGGTCGTGCAGGTACCACGCCGCCATCATCGGTACGGCCAGTTTCATGATTTCCGAAGGTTGAAAGCGGATACCGATGTCGAGCCAGCGTTGCGCACCCTGACCAACTTCACCGGTTACGAGGACGAGAATCAGTAACGCGAGGCCCGCGAGAAAGCCCCATGGCGTCCAGCGACGCATCAGGTCGGGCGGGAACTGGGCGACGATCAGCATGGCGACCAATGCGGCAGACAAGCGAATGAGTTGTTGTAGCCACAGATCGAAATTTTGTGCGACCGCTGAATAAAGGACGACGAGTCCGAATACGCTAATCACCGACAGGCCGCCCAGCAAGGGGCCATCGAGATTCAGGCGTTGCAGCAGGCTGCCGACGCCGGTGACCGGTGCCGTGCCGCTGCCAAAGAGCCTGCTTGTGTCGCTAAAGTTCATCGTCGCTGTATCCGAGGTACTGGTCCATGACAGCACGCGCTATCGGTGCGGCAACGCGACTACCGCTCGAACCGTTTTCAACGATGACGGCAACGGCTATTTCCGGCTCCTCCAGTGGCGCGAAGGAAACGAACAGTGCGTGATCGCGAAGGCGCTCTTCGATTTCCTCTTCGTCGTATTCCTCGTCTTGCGCAACCGTGAATACCTGCGCGGTACCACTTTTGCCGGCCATGTCATACGGCGCGCCCAGGCCCGCCGCGCGTGCGGTGCCGGTGGGACTGTGCAACACGGCATGCATCGCATTCAGAATATTGTCCCAGTAGAACGGGTCGTCGATTGCGACGCGGGACAGTGGTTCCGGTGCGATTATCGTTCGCCGGCCATTCAGCGAATCTTCGAAGGCGGTGACCAGGCGTGGACGATACCTCTGTCCACGGATAGACAGTGCGGCCACCGCGTTGGCAAGCTGCAATGGTGTCGCCAGCATGTAGCCTTGCCCGATGGACGCGATAATCGTTTCGCCGGGAAACCACACCTGGTCGGCACGCTCGCGGAAAGCCTGGCGTTTCCACTCGCGCGATGGCACGAGGCCATCCGCTTCGCCTGCCATATCGAGGCCCGTTTCGCTGCCAAGGCCAAACTGTGTCAGGTACCGGTGCATCGTGTCGATGCCGATGTCGCGACTGATCTCGTAGAAGTACACGTCACAGGATTGTTCGATCGCATCATGCAGGTCGACTTCACCGTGTCCCCCGGGTTGCCAGTCGCGATACCGATGCGTGCTGCCAGGCAGGCTGTACCAGCCGAAGCAGACGGAGCGGCGTGTGAGATTCGTCGCGCCCACTTCGAGTGCAGCCAGCGACAGCATCGGCTTGATCGTCGAACCCGGTGGATAGGTGCCAAGAACGGCGCGATTGAACAATGGCCGGTCTTCGTTACTCTGCAGCGCGTCGTACTCACTCGGACTCATGCCTGTCGCAAATGCGTTCGGATCGAACGAAGGCGTACTGACCAGTGCCAGGATTTCCCCGTTGTTCGGATTTATTGCAACGACAGCACCTCTGCGGCCGGCCATCTGTTCGTAGGCCACTCGCTGCACGTCAAGATCGAGGCTGAGGTACAGGTTGGCACCCGGCACGGGGCTGACCCGGTCCGGCAGATTTTCGGCGGCATTCCGGGTTTCGACGGGGACCTGTCTGCCGAGCGCATTCGTGACCACCTGCTGGTAGCCAACGTCGCCGTGCAGCATGTCCTCGTTAAAGTGCTCGACGCCTGTCTTGCCCGTGTGAGAAGTGCCCGCATACGCCGCGCCATCAAGGCGCTGGAGGTCGGCTGTACTCAGTGCACCCACGTAGCCGATCGCATGCGCGATCAGTTCGCCGTCGGGGTAGTGGCGAACCAGTCGTGGCTGAAGATCAACGCCTGGAAAGCGCGGTCGCTGCACGGCAAAGTGCGCGATTTCATCGTCGGTGAGGCGAGATCGCAGCGTGACGGGTTTGAAGCGAGGACCGCTCTGCGCGAGGCTGTTGAATCGCGGAATGTCCTCTTCCCGGATCAATCCGATGCGTGCGAGCCTGCTCAACGTATCGTCCAGTTCGGGTACCTGTTCCGGTATCAGTTCGAGCTGATAGGCCGGCAGGTTTTCAGCGAGGACCGTACCGTTACGGTCGAAGATCAGGCCGCGCGTCGGCGGTACCGCTTCGATACGAATGCGATTGCCCTGCGATTGTTCCGCGAACTGCTCGTGGTCAACGACCTGGAGCTGAACCAGTCGTGCGATCACGATACCCAGCAGGATCATACTGATCACCGACGACAGGATGACCCGGGCAACGAAGAGCTGCTTCTCCGAGCGAAGGTCCTTGATGGGCGCGATCAGGCCCATGTACTAACGCCTGGCTCTTTGCGGCACATTCATAAGGAGCGCAGACACCAGCGGCCAGACGATAGTTCCGGCAATCACGGGACCCCAGTAGGTGCTTGCCGGTACCGATATGCCGACAACACCATTAATCCAGAACAGGATGAACTGGTACAGCGCGAGCAAAGCAAACACAGTGGCCATCAATTGCAGCAGCGGAAACTGGCGCAACTGCAGATGAAATTTCACGGTGACATAGATAACGAAGCTGAGCGCCAGGGCGTGCTGGCCGAGCAAGGTGCCCTGGGCCACGTCGAGTACGAGGCCGGATGCCCAGGCCGCACCGACACTGTAATTGCCCGGAAAAGTCATTGACCAGTATATAAGTGTCAGAACCACCCATGCGGGTCTGAAAGCGTCGGCCCAGCCCGGCATGGGCGCCATCGCCAGCAATAGCGCGATGACCATGCTGACTATAATCGGCGTATGTCGCGAAGGCCGGGCGTCACTCATTGCCTTCTTCCTCGTCGGCTACGGCGTCTTCTGCAGGGGCATCTGTTGGCGCCTGCTCATCGTCCGACCAGATCAACATGATCTCGCGCACCTGGTTTAGTGCGGCGGATGGCCTCGCTGTTACCGAGGCGAACGGTTCCTGTGGCAGTCGCGTGACTGTTTCGACGACGGCGACCGGATACCCGGCAGGGAACGCATCGCCCAGCCCCGATGTGACCAGTAAATCACCCGGCTCGATGTCGGCATTGTTTGGCAGGAACGGCAGGTCCAGTGTGTTGTAGTCACCCGTACCGCGCGCGATCGTGCGTACTCCACTGCGATTTACTTCGACCGGGAGGTCGTGGCCGGGGTCACTGATCAAAAGACACTGCGCCGACGCCACGCCAGCTTCTATCACCTGGCCAACGATGCCATCGGCATCAACGAGCGCCTGGCCGTTGTAAACCCCGTCACTCGTTCCTTTGTCGACCACCATGACGTGACGGAATGGATTGGCGCTGACAGACATGATCTCGGCGACACGCACCTGGGCGCGAACCTGTTCGCGTGCTTCCAGCATCGCGCGTAGTCGCGCATTCTCCGCTTCAAGCGCCGAATAACGCTGTAGTCTCGATTGCGTCAGTAATCGCTCGGCTTTCAGACGACTGTTTTCTATCTGGAGGTTGTTGCGGGAGGTGGTTGTCTCATCGAACCAGCGCCATGCTGACACCGGCGCATCCACGATGACGCGCAGAGGGTATACCGTCGCGCCGATCGCTTTTCGCAAGGTGTCGAGGTAATTATCGCGGTGGTCCACGTATTGCAGCAGGATACTCAGGCCCGCCAGCAGCAGCAGGCGAAGACCGAGTGCTGGTGCATACGCGGAGCGATGCTGCTTGCTAGAGGTCGAGGCGGCCATTTGCGTCGATTGTTCGCATAATGGTTGCCATTAGTTTCTTATTATTATTCCAGGCCAAATACCGCCGGGCCATGCTCATCGATCAGTTCGATGACCCGGCCGCCGCCCCGGGCTACGCAGGTCAGCGGATCATCCGAGACGATGACAGGCAGTCCGGTTTCTTCCATCAAGAGCTTGTCGAGATCGCGGAGCAGCGCGCCGCCCCCGGTCAGCACGATACCGCGTTCGGCTACGTCAGCGCCGAGCTCCGGCGGCGTCTGTTCCAGCGCTTCCTTGACAGCGCCGACGATGCCCTGCAGCGGTTCCTGCAGTGCTTCAAGAATTTCGTTCGAGTTCAGCGTGAAGCTTCGGGGTACACCTTCCGACAGGTTGCGGCCCTTTACCGAGATCTCACGTACTTCCTGTCCCGGAAACCCCGAGCCGATTTCGTGTTTGATGCGCTCCGCGGTCGCCTCACCGATCAGGATGCCGTAGTTGCGCCGGACGTAGTTCGTGATGGCTTCGTCGAATCGGTCTCCACCAATTCGAACCGATGCGGCATACACGATGCCGTTCAGTGAAATGACGGCAACTTCCGAGGTGCCACCACCAATATCCAGGACCATCGAGCCGCGGGCTTCGTGTACCGGCATGCCGGCGCCGATCGCTGCCGCCATTGGCTCAGGAATCAGGTGAACTTTGCGTGCGCCTGCTCCCTCGGCAGATTCGCGAATGGCGCGTCGTTCAACCTGGGTCGAGCCGTAAGGGACACAAATCAGGACGCGCGGGCTCGGACGGAAGTAGCGGGTGCCGTGTGCCTTGCGGATGAAGTGCTGAAGCATCTTCTCGGTGACGGTGAAGTCGGCGATGACGCCATCTTTGAGCGGCCGGATCGCCGTAATGTTGCCGGGTGTCCTGCCGAGCATGTTCTTGGCTTCGTCACCGACGGCCTCAACCATGCGGCCGCCACGCGCGGAATCTTCACGAATGGCTACGACAGACGGCTCATCGAGCACGATGCCGTGGCCCCGTGTATAGATAAGCGTGTTTGCAGTACCCAGATCGATCGACAGATCGTTGGAGAAATACCCTAAAATATTCCTGAGCATCAGGCGCCAGAATCCCGCGAAGCATATTAACCTTGCAATGTAACAACGGACACGACATTGCACAAGGAGGCAGGTATCATTGCTGCCCCTTGGACTCCGGGACCTCTGGTTGGGGCCAAAAGCGACGGAAAATCCCGTGTCATTATCGAAAGAACAAGTCCAGCACATCGCTACGCTCGCGCGCCTTCAACTGGAGGATGCCGAGTTTGACGACCTGATCGACAAGCTGTCGCGAATCGTCGATTTTGTCGACCAGCTGCAGTCGGCGCCGACCGACGATGTCCTGCCTATGGCGCATCCCCTGAACATGTCGCAGCGGCTGCGCGCCGACGTCGTGACCGAGTCCAACGAGCGCGACTTCATCCAGGAAAATGCAGCCTCCACGGAGGATGGCTACTACCTGGTACCGAAGGTCATCGAGTGATCATGACGACCAACTCGAACGAATTGCATAAGCGCACACTGGCCGAACTGGCACGAGGTCTCGCTGCGGGCGACTTTTCGTCGCGTGAACTGACGGAAGCGTTGCTGACTCGCATCGAGTCACACGGATCGGCGTTGAATGCGTTCATCACGGTGACGGCGAACACCGCACTTGCGCAGGCGGATGATGCGGACAAGCAGCGAGCCGCCGGTGATGTCGGACCATTGAATGGTTTGCCGATCGTGCACAAGGATTTGTTTTGCACGAAGGGCGTATTGACGACCTGCGGTTCGCGCATTCTCGAGAATTTTGTGTCGCCTTACGATGCGACGGTCGTCGAACGGATTTCATCGGCTGGCGCTGTCTTGCTCGGCAAGACCAACATGGACGAGTTCGCGATGGGCTCGTCGAACGAAACGAGTTATTTCGGGCCAGTAAAGAATCCCTGGGACACGAATCTGTCACCGGGCGGCTCTTCCGGTGGATCGGCAGCGTCTGTGGCTGCGAGAATCGTACCTGCCGCGACGGGTACCGATACCGGCGGATCGATTCGCCAACCGGCCGCATTGACCGGCATAACCGGTATCAAGCCGACTTACGGGCGTGTTTCGCGCTATGGCATGGTGGCCTTTGCATCCAGTCTCGATCAGGCCGGCGTATTAACGCGATCGGCTGAAGATGCTGCGATGTTGCTCGGTGTAATGGCCGGCCTGGATCCGCGTGACTCGACCTCGGTTGATGAACCGGTACCGGATTACGTGGGTGGACTGGCTAAGCCGGTCAAAGGTCTGAAGATCGGTGTCGTCAGGCAGCACTTTAACGAGGGTCTGGATGAACAGTGTGGCAACGCAGTCAAAGATGCGTTGAAGACGCTCGAAGGCGAGGGTGCAGAACTCATCGAAATCGATTTGCCGAACATCGACCTGTCGGTGCCTGCTTATTATGTCGTCGCGCCGGCGGAATGTTCGTCCAACCTGTCGCGGTTCGATGGCGTTCGATTTGGCCACCGGGCCGATGAACCGGAGGATCTGCTGGACCTTTACTGCCGGACGCGCGGTGAAGGCTTTGGCGAAGAAGTGAAGCGCCGCATCATGACCGGTACTTACGTACTGTCGGCGGGTTACTACGATGCCTATTACCTGAAGGCACAGAAAGTCCGCCAATTGATTAGTCGTGATTTCAAGCATGCATTTGAGACTGTCGACGTGATCGCTGGTCCGACCGCGCCGACGGCGGCATTTGCGATCGGCGAGAAGACGGACGACCCGGTCACGATGTATCTGAATGACATTTATACGATTGGTGCCAACCTGGCCGGTTTGCCGGGGATATCGATTCCTTGCGGCAGGGCAGACGGGTTGCCGGTCGGCCTGCAACTGGTTGGGCCACATTTCTCCGAAGCGGCAATCCTCGCCTGCGCACACCAGTACCAGCAGATCACCGACTGGCACCAGGCCTGTCCGGAGGATTTCCGGTGAGCAGGCAGTGGGAAGTCGTCATCGGGCTGGAGATTCATACGCAGCTGGCGACAAATTCGAAGATTTTTTCAGGTGCGTCAACGGCTTATGGTGCGGAACCCAATACCCAGGCCTGCCTGGTCGACCTGGGCTACCCAGGCGTTTTGCCAGTCCTGAACGAGGAAGTGGTTCGCATGGCCGCGAAATTCGGGCTTGCTGTGAACGCGACAGTGGCGCCACGCTCGGTATTTGCGCGAAAAAACTACTTCTACCCGGATTTGCCCAAGGGCTACCAGATCAGCCAGTACGACCTGCCCATTGTCGAGCATGGTGAACTGTTCATTCGTGACGACAAGGGCAATGAAAAACGGATCGGCATCACCCGTGCGCACCTCGAGGAGGATGCGGGGAAGTCCGTTCACGCCGGATACGACAAGTCCTCAGGCATCGATCTCAATCGCGCAGGCACGCCCCTTCTCGAGATCGTTTCCGAACCCGACATGCGTTCTGCGAAGGAAGCCGTCGCGTACATGCGCAAGATTCACTCCATTGTTCGTTACCTCGAAATATCCGACGGCAATATGCAGGAAGGATCGTTTCGTTGTGATGCGAACGTTTCCGTTCGGCCCCGTGGACAGGAGGAACTCGGTACACGCGCGGAGCTCAAGAATCTGAATTCGTTCCGATTCGTTGAAAAGGCCATCAACTTCGAAATCGAACGTCAGATTGATGTTATTGAAGAGGGTGGCGAGGTCGTGCAGGAAACGCGACTTTACGATTCCGACAAGGACGAGACCCGGTCCATGCGCAGCAAGGAAGAGGCCAATGACTATCGTTATTTCCCCGACCCGGATCTGCTGCCGGTTGTCATGGAGGATGAGTACATCGAAGCCGTCAGGAAGACGTTGCCCGAATTGCCGGCTGCCAAGCAGCAACGGTTCGTCGACGATTATGCGCTGAAGGATGCTGACGCAGAAATCCTGACCGTGAGCCGGGTACTGGCCGATTACTTTGAATCGGTTGCCAAAGCGACCTCGGCCAAGGCACAGATTGCGGCCAACTGGGTTATTGGCGACTTGTCGGGTCAATTGAACAAGGAAGGGCTCGAGATCGCGGATAGCAAGATCGATTCGTCCGCGCTTGCAGGTCTTATCGATCGTATCGCGGACAATACGATCTCCGGCAAAATCGCGAAGGAAGTGTTTGAGGCCATGTGGGCCGGTGAAGGTAGCGCGGATGAGATCATCGAGTCGCGCGGTCTTAAGCAAATCACGGATTCGGGCGAGATCGAGAGCATTGTCGATGCCGTGATCGCGGCAAACCCGGGCCAGGCGGATGAGTATCGCGGTGGCAAAGACAAGTTGCTCGGCTTTTTCGTAGGCCTGGTCATGAAAGAAACCGGCGGCAAGGCCAACCCTGGCCAGGTCAACCAGATCCTCAAAGAAAAACTAGGCGCGTAAACGCTCAATCCTTGTCCGTAGAACGACGCACTTCAAGATTCCGAGTATGAGTTTGGCGACGTTGAAGCGCACAAAGTAAACTTCGTTCCATATTGAATGAGGGCTACCACGCACCGTGAGGTAGCAGGATTTAGTTGACCAGCCAAGGCATTCCACGATGACCAGAAGAACCCGCCGACTCAATATCATTGGAAAATACATTCTTAATTCACTACTGATATTGACATGCAGTGGTTTGGGTCTTGCGGCAGACGTGACCTACAAGGGTCCCTATGACGACGAGACCGAGCAGCAACGTGATGCACGCATGGCCTGGTGGCGTGAAGCCCGGTTCGGGTTGTTTATCCACTGGGGTGTCTACTCCGTTCCGGCAGGGACTCACCAGGGCGAGCAGATAGAGAATATCGGCGAATGGATCATGCACTATGGAAAGATCCCGGTAGCGGAGTACCAGGCGTACGCAAAGCAATTCAACCCGGTGGATTACGACCCTGAAGCCTGGGTGCGCATGGCCAGGGACGCTGGTATGAAGTACATCGTCATCACGGCCAAGCACCATGATGGTTTCGCCCTGTTCGATACCGCGGCCAGTGACTGGGATATCGTGGATGCGACGCCGTATGGCAAAGATCTTCTTAAACCCCTGGCCGAAGCCGCGCGCAAACACGACATCAAGCTTGGGGTTTATTATTCCCAGGCACAGGACTGGGTACACCCTGGGGGTTCGTTCTGGGATGGGCATGGTTGGGACCCCGCCCAGGAAGGAAACATGGACGACTATCTCCGTGATATCGCCGTACCCCAGGTCAGGGAACTGTTTACCAACTACGGAGAGATATCGATTCTTTGGTGGGACACGCCGATCGACATGACACCGGCGCGGGCAGCCATGTTTGACGGGCTGGTCGAGCTTCAGCCTGGAATTATTGTGAATAACCGCTTGCTGTATGGACACGATGGCGACCTGAGAACCCCGGAGCAAAATGTGCCGCCCACCGGCCTTGATTACGACTGGGAAGCCTGCATGACGATGAACACCACCTGGGGTTACAAGTCCT
>CAZVWF010000012.1:0-36439 GCA_964630795.1 uncultured Woeseia sp.
GGCGTCCATGGAACGCCAGCCGCTTCAACGGCGTCTTTTAGCGCAGCGTATTCAACGTCAACGAGCTGTCCGAGCTCTCCGTTCACCTGTGCATACTCGTCGCGCGCGATCGACAGGGAGTCACGCTGAGCCGGCGTCGGGCCATAGGCCGTCGTGTTCGGGTTATACGTCGCATGACTCAGGCGGGCCGTAATTGGCGTTGTTCGATCAACGGAGAAAGACCCCTGAGTTCGATTGCCGGCAATGCGATCCCGAATGAGACTTAACTCCTGGGACAATCCATTTGCCTGCGCATACAACGTGAGATTTGCCGTTGAATTCCCGAGTGATTCCTTGATGGCGCCCAGTTCGGTCTGGATATCGTCAAGTGCCCGCAGCGTCCCATTGATGGCGCGACGCATTTCGTCGACTTGTTGCGAGTAGACGACGCGTTCCTTCTGGGAGCTCCCGGGCAGCGTCGGTTCGGGCCTTACGGACACGACTTCGAAGCTTTGCTGTTGCCCCAGGTCGTTGAGTTCCCCGTCAATGCGTTCCTGCATCGTCACCTGGTAGGTGCCAGGGGCAACCAGCACGCCGGCGGGACTACCGAAACCACCGCCACGCGCTGACTCGGGAACCCAGGGGTCGACGACCGGGAAACGCAGGTCCCAGGCTACGCGATTGAAGCCGGCCCGGGCGGGCGCTTCTATATGTCGAACGATATTGCCGTCGCTGTCGGAAACGGTGAAGACAATCGCCGGATCGTCTTCACGCTCCTCCTCGCCAATGCGATCCCAGCTCGGGAATCGTACGTCCTCGCCGTCAGTGTCGACCTCTTTTTCGCTGGCTTTGCGTTGATCGGCGAGCCGTTTGCGTTCTTCGGCGAGGTAATAGGTGAACACGGCGCCAAAGGGTGGATTGGGGGCGACGTAATACGCATCACCCTGGCTGTCGACGCAGCCAGGTGTTGAGCAGCTATGCGGACGTCTCGGGACATACCAATCGGCGTCGCGCACGGGGAACAGGACGGAGCCGTTCTGTAACAAGTCATTGTCGACATAACGCAACGGCGAATAGTCGTCCAGGATATAGAAGCTGCGCCCGAAGGTTGCGCCGACCAGGTCATTTTCACGCTGCTGAATGACCAGATCACGGAAGGCAATGTTGGGCACACCCCCTGCAAGTTTGGTCCACTGGCTACCGGAATCGACGGAAAAGAACACGCCAAATTCCGTGCCGAGAAAGAGCAGGTCCGGATTCACGTGATCCTGGACGATGCGCCACAACACGTGTCGGTCCGGGAGATTGGACGTAATGCTGCGCCAGCTGCGACCGCGGTTCTCACTCTTCAGTACATACGGGGAAAAGTCGCCGGATTTGTGGTCGTCAACAACGACGTACACCGTGTCGGGATCATGCAGATCTGCCCTGATGTCGTTGACGAAATAGGACGACGGAACGCCCGGCAGGTTTTCAGCGGACCGCCAGTTCGCCCCGCCATCTTCACTGACCTGGATCAGTCCGTCATCGGTGCCGACGTACAGCAGTCCTTCAACCACCGATGATTCGGACAGCGATGTGATGGTGTTGAATTTCGACATCGCCGACAAATCCCAGTTGGAGTCGAAACTCCAGCGACGACCCATCAGGGGTTGTTGAAGGCGATTCTGGCTGCGAGTCAGATCCCCCGAAACCGTCTCCCACGAATCGCCGCGATTTTCGCTCTTCCATACGCGGAAGCTGCCGAAATACAGTGTTTCCGGATCGTGGGGGCTGATCAGGATGGGCGCATCCCAGTTGTAGCGTTCCTCGGGTTCGCCGGGACCCGGTTGCGGGCGGATATAGACGCTTTCGCCGGTCGCCCGGTCATAGCGCGTCAGGTTTCCTTCCTGCCAGTTGGCATACACGATGTTCGGATTGGTCGGGTCCGCAAATGGCTGATGTCCGTCGGCGCCGAGAATCAGGTTCCAGTCCGAATTTCGAATGCCGACATTGTTATCGGTGCGGCTCGGACCCCCGAGGGTCGAATTGTCCTGCGTGCCGCCATAGATATTGTAGAAAGGTTCGTCGTAGTCGACGGTGACTTTGTAGAACTGCGAGATCGGCATGTTGGCCATGTACCGCCAGGTCTTGCCACGATCGAGGCTTTCGTAAACGCCACCGTCATTCCCGACAAGCAGGTAGTCAGGATCGGTGGGATGAAATGCGATGGCATGGTGATCGACGTGCTTGGTTTCCGAGCGCATCGTCTCGAAGTCCTTGCCGCCGTTGTGTGTCACGTGCAATCGCACGTCCACCTGGTAAATGCGGTCGAACTGGTGCGGGTCTGTGAATATCTCCTGGTAGTAATGCGGACCGGTACCACCCGAGATGTAGTCATTCATCTTTTCCCAGGATTCACCCGCGTTCTCGGAGCGATAAAAGCCACCCTTGCGATGCGCAAGTTCAATCGTGGCGTAAACGACGTTGGAATCCTGGGGCGAGATCGCGAAACCCACCTTGCCCATGTCCTCGCCGGGCAATCCTTCGGTCAGCTCGCGCCAGGTTTCGCCGCCGTCTTCGGATTTGTGAATGCCTGAGCCGGGGCCACCGTCCATCAGGACGGCAACGTTGCGAAATTTCTGCCAGGCGACAGCGTAGACGACGTCGGGATTGCGGGGGTCGAGATGCACCTCGGACACGCCGGTGTAGTCATCGTCGATGTCTCTGTCGCCCAGTCCGTCGCCGAGTATCTTGTTCCAGCTCGCGCCACCATCGACAGACTTGAACAGTCCGCGATCACCCCCCGCCGACCACAGGGGTCCCTGCGATGCAGCGTAAATGACGTTCGAGTCACGCGGGTCGACGCGAATCATGCCTATGTGTTCGGATTCGGGGAGACCCATGTCCTCCCAGGTCTTGCCGCTGTCGCGGCTGCGATAGACGCCGGACCCGTAAGCGACATGTCGACCCGAGACGTTTTCACCGGTGCCCACCCAGATCGTATCGGGATTTGTCGGGTCCAGCGTGATGCAGCCGATGGAATAGGAATCCTCGTTGTCAAAAATTGTTGACCAGGTGGTGCCGCCGTTCTCCGTCTTCCAGACGCCGCCACTGCCGACCGCGACATACCAGGTGCTGGGGTCATCCGGATGGATGACGATGTCTGAAATTCGGCCGGACATCATCGCCGGGCCTATGCCGCGCATCTCGAGGCCTTTGAATGTCGACTCATTGAAGCCGGGCTCGGAAGCATCCTCATCCTGGGCCAGGACGGTGAATGGAACGATGAGAACAGAAAGGACGAACGCCAGTGCACGCTTCATGATTTCCCTCGATATGTCTTGTTATTGTGCTGACCTGACTATAGCAAAAGCCGTCCTGGTCGAATTGACGACTCTCCGGCCAGTGCCCGGGTTCAATTCGTGAAGCTTTACCAGGCTGTTATTGACTGTATCGCGGCCTCCCAACAATGAAGTGCTGAGGTGACGAAGCTGTGACTGATACTGAACGCCACTGGAATTATCGAGGAAGTGAAATGAGCTGCGCCACTCAACGACGATACGATGTTCCCGGTCAATGCGCAGGCATCGGTATTCGGAAGAATGTGCTGCGGTCGTCGATGTCGAGTTTATCGAGTGCGAAAGCCAGTCGAAGGATTTACGCCATTGACAAGCGGAATCACTGCGAACGGAGCACAGGCAGACCATGCCTGGTGCGTGGCATGGCTAGCCATTCCGATAGATATAACTGTATCCGTTAATTGCGGGAACACCCCCAAGGTGCGCATACAGCACTTTCGACCCCGGCGGGAAAAAGCCCTGTTTGACCAGGTCAATCATGCCCTGCGCCGACTTACCCTCGTATACCGGGTCCGTCATCATTCCTTCGAGGCGTGCGCATAATCGAATCGCGTCATTGGTCTCCGCCGATGGAACGCCATACACGGGGTAGGCATATTCCGTTTTAAGGACGACGTCCTCAGCCGTGACGTCCTGACCCAGTTCGACCAGGTCCGCAGTCTTCCGCGCAATATCGAGCACCTGGCTGTGTGTTTGCTCAGGTGTGCATGAGGCGTCGATCCCTATGACATTTCTGGCACGGCGATCCTTCGCGAAGCCGACAACCATGCCGGCATGGGTGGAGCCGGTAACCGTACAGACGACAATGTAGTCAAACTGGAAGCCGAGTTCGGCTTCCTGAACGCGCACTTCTTCGGCAAAGCCGACGAAGCCCAGGCCGCCGTACTTGTGTACCGAGGCGCCTGCCGGGATGGGATACGGTGTGCCACCCTGGTCCTTGACGTCTTCGAGTGCGCGTTCCCAGGATTCACGTATGCCGATGTCGAAACCTTCGTCGACCAGTTCGATTTCCGCACCCATGACACGTGACATGAGAATATTACCGACGCGATCGTAGACGGCATCCTCGAACGGAACCCAGCTTTCCTGGACCAGCCGGCATTTCATGCCGATTTTTGCAGCGACAGCTGCGACCTGGCGCGTGTGATTGGACTGTACGCCCCCGATCGTCACCAGCGTATCAGCGCCAGAGGCAATAGCGTCAGGAACGATGTATTCGAGTTTACGGACCTTGTTGCCGCCGAAGGCGAGCCCCGAATTGCAGTCCTCGCGTTTGGCATACAACTCGACATCACCGCCAAGGTGTTCGGACAGGCGGGACAGTTTCTCGATCGGTGTGGGGCCGAAAGTTAACGGGTAACGTTCGAATTTTTCCAGCATGCTGATTAGTCCGGATAGACTGTGTAGGCGTCGAAGACGGGACCATCCACACAGACGCGTTTCATGGCGGGTCCGTCATCAGTCTGCACGAGTACCGTGCAGCCGGCGCAACCGCCCACTGCGCAGGCCATGAATTCCTCCAGCGACACCTGGCAGGGCAAGTCAAATTCACGCGCCAGCGCCGTCACGGCTTTGAGCATTGGCGTCGGACCGCAGGTAAAGATCTCGACGTCCTTGCGCTCATCGTCTGACAGGGTCGACAGCCATTCACGTGCCAGGTCCGTAACAAAACCACGGTAAGTGCCGTCAATGTCCGCCTGGCTCGCCAGTCGGGTCGGTATGCTCCAGGATTCGACCAGGGGCATCGTGCCGCTGATTGACGCATCCAGCCACGGGGTGGGTATGTCCGAGTTTTTGACCTCGAACGGAAAGGGAATCTCGGAACCCATGATGGCCAGCGGTCGCCATTCGATATCGTCGTCCTTCAGGGACTCGGCGAGAAAGATCATCGGGGGAATGCCGACGCCACCACCGATCAACAGGGGTGCCGGGCGATCTGCATGCGGCACGAATCCGCGCCCGATTGGCCCAATCGAGCTCACAATGTCGCCAGGCTTGCGCGCACCCAGTGCACGTAACCCATCGCCGACGATCTTGAACAACACCTCGATCCACCCGTCGGTCGCATCCACGCGCATGATGGACAATGGCCGACGCATTGGAATCGACTCGTCGCACTGGAGGTGCACAAAACTACCAGGCGTCGCCGCGGCCGCGCATTTAGGCGAAGAAAGTCGTATGACGAACTGGTCGCCGGGCCACGGCGTTACGCTGATGACCTCGGCGTCCTCGACAAACAAACTGCTGCGATTGGCCTGTGCCGATGTCGCTGCTTCCGCGGTTGCACTCATCCGGTCGCTCCGTTATTCGCGAGCATCTCAAGGACAGCCATACGCACCGCAACGCCGTTCCGAACTTGCTCGGTAATGACCGATGTCGGTCCGTCAGCAAGCTCGCCTTCGATTTCCACACCGCGGTTTATGGGTCCTGGGTGCATGACAATGGCATCGCCGGCGGCCAGTTTCATCCGCTCCCGACTGATGCCCCACGTGCGGAAATACTCGGCATCGTCAGGAATACCGGCTTTGTCCGCGAATCGTTCCTTCTGAATGCGTAACGCCATAACGACGTCTGCATCGGCAATACCTGCATCAATGTCGGTAACGATGTCCGCCCCGGGCATGGCATCCGGCGCGAGCCCGGGTGGCGCAACCAGCCGCAATTGCCCGACGCCCATTGCGATGAGGCCTGCCGCAGCGGACATGGCGACGCGTGAATGCGCGATGTCACCTACGATCGCAACGGTCAGGTTGGTGAAGTCGCCTTTATGCAGGCGAATTGTAAGCAGGTCGAGCAGTCCCTGCGTGGGGTGCGATACATTGGACTCGCCTGCGTTCAGCACATTGACGTGTGCCCCGACATTTCGAGCGATCATCGCCTGCGTGCCGGCTTGGCGGTCGCGAACGACGAACATATCGACCTGCATCGCCTGTAAGGTATAAATCGTGTCGAGAATCGACTCGCCTTTGGCGGCCGAGGAGGTGTTCTGATCCAGGTTGAGAACGTCGGCCCCCAGTCGCTTGGCCGCAAGCTCGAAGGATGCTCGCGTTCGGGTGCTGTTCTCGAAAAAAAGATTGGCAACGGTCCTGCCTTCGAGCGCCTTGCCGCGAAGAGGTCCCTGCCCGGGTTGTGCGAGGAAGGTTTCAGCGCGGTCGAGCAGGGCGACAATCAGGTTCCGGTTCATGCCACGCAAAGAGAGCAGGTGACGCAGTCGTCCCCGTTCATCCAGCTGCAGTTCGGAGTGATCCGTGCTGCCCGTTTCTTTGGCGAGCTTGCTTAGTGACATGGCGCCGGCATTGTACGCTGATTAATGTTCGTTTTTTAGCCACCGTTCGGCAATCAATGTCGCTGCGGCAGAGTCGATCGCTTCCTTGCTAATGCGGCCCCGCAAGCCGGCTTCGCGTTGTGACTTAAGCATCGCTTCAGCCTCGAGTGAGGAATAGCGTTCATCCACCGTGTCCACAGGGAGGTCGAAGCGGCCCAGTGCGCCAACAAATTTCCGTACGTGTTCACCGATATCCGAAGGTGTTCCGTCGGCATGGAGTGGTAATCCCACAATCAGACGTTGGGGGCGCCATTCGCGTACCAGCGTCTCGATGCGCGGCCAGTCCGGCCCGTGCTCTCCGTTACTGACCGTCTCCAGCGGATTGGCGGAATGCGTCACCTGCTGGCCGACCGCAACGCCGATACGCCGCAGGCCGTAATCAAAGGCGATGATGGTTTCAGGCGTGCCCGGCATCCGGGGAAATCTGGCTGATGTCGATACCAATGGTCTCTGCAGCGACGGTCCAGCGTTCTGCAAAGGACACATCAAAGATGATTTCGCGCGTGGCCGGCACGCTAAGCCATGTGTTGGCCAGCATCTCGGCCTCGAGCTGGCCTGCATCCCAGCCGGCGTAACCGAGCGCAACCAGCGATTTGTCGGGACCATCGCCTGTCGCCATGGCGTCGATGACGTCTCGTGACAACGTCAGCTGTACTTCCGGCGAGACCGTTACCGAGCTCTCGAAGCTGGCACCTGGATTGTGCAAGACAAACCCGCGTTCCCGGCCGACCGGCCCGCCATTCAATATCGGGTGGCTGGCCATCGATTCATCGGGGTCATTCACATCAAGCTGCTCGAAGAGGCCTTCGAGTTTCATGTCCATCGGTCGGTTAATGACGATCCCAAGCGCACCTTCGAGATTGTGCTCGCAGACCAGCGTGACGGTGCTGTTAAAGTTCGGATCCGCCATTCCAGGCATGGCTATCAGCAGTTGATTGCAAAGCGAATCCTTCAATTCCATGTGATCAAGTATCGCACAGTTGTCCACCGCTCTGTGGCAGATTTGTCTGTGTACAGCGGGTGTCGACGTTAGTTGGTGCGGGCAGTCGCCTGCACGTCGAGGTAATTGAACTGCCATTTGTAGGCAAATCGCAGCTGGTCGTAATCGACCCTGATGGCCTCCGGGAACGGATCAAACGGGGCGGCCCGGCGTAAAATGCGGAGCGCCACCTGGTCCAGCGCCCTCGAGCCTGATGAACGCCGAATCAGTGCATCCTGGAGCTGGCCGCTCGATGTAATGGTGACCTCAAGCGTCGGGCTGTCCGTCATGCCATCGATCAGGCGCTGGTCCGGGAAGTACTTGATGCCGACGGTTTCGATTTTCGATTTCCAGCGACTCAGGTACCCGGCGACCTTCGATTCTTTTGTATCGACGGATGTCACCAGTTCGCGGGGATTGTCATCGTGAATGGCGGTGTCGGTCTCCAGGTCCTGCGGCAATGGCATGGTGACCTGGATACCGGATTCCAGTTGTGCAGCAACAGATTCATCTGGCGAAGGTTCTTCGCGCGGCTTGTCGAGTACGTCGAAGTCCTGTTCGGCCTGCGCCGTCAAAGCCTGGTCTGCGTACTCTTCGATAGCCTGGTCATCGTCCGGACTGTCGCCGACAAGGCTCCCCATGTTGTCAACCGGGACCATGCTTTCCGTCCGGGCTGATGGGCGTGCCTGTTCCTGGGTATTGCCGGCGCCCTCCTGGCTGGCCTGCGCCAGGTACTCAGCCTGCGCCGCTTCCATTACATTCGGGTCGGGATCGGCAACGATGGTGACTTCAAGGAAGATGGCGTCGTGAACCTCATCGCCAATAACGGCATTGAAAGTAATGCCGATTATCAGGATGCCGTGAATCAGGGCGGCGAGGAATAACATCGGCGTCAGCCGATCCGGTGTTGACCGTGATTCCAGCATCACATCGTCGATCGAATCGGGTCCGATCGCAGCGTCAGTTTTAGCAGGCTCTTTTGCCATGTCCCAAGCAGGCGGTTCGCCAGTAAACCCCTGATTTCCCTATTCTCGCACAGGCAATCACTGATTTGTTCAGTTTACTTCGCCCAAATATCAGTATTGAGACCTGGACCACCCGCAGTAAACGCCGAATCAGTGCCAGGGCGACTGAAGTCACATAATCTGGCGCGCGGCAGGCGCTTTTTCAGCCCAGCCGCGCTTCGATCGCGTCAAACAGCTGCCCGGCGATATTCAGGTCGAATATCCGGTCCAGTTCCCTGATGCCGGTAGGACTGGTGACATTGATCTCGGTCAGATAATCGCCAATGACGTCGATCCCGCAAAAGATGACGCCGCTGGCCTTCAGGACAGGGCCAATCTCGCCGCAGATCCAGGACTCGCGCTCGGAGAGTTCGCGTCCTTCGCCGACGGCCCCCATAACCAGGTTGCCCCGGTTGTCATCCGCCGACGGGATACGCGCGAGACTGTAGGGAACCGGTTCGCCGTCAATCAGCAGGATACGCTTGTCGCCGTCACTGATTTCCGGAATGAAAACCTGGGCCATTGCGAACCGTGCGCCATAGTCAGTGAGCGTTTCAAAGATGACGTTCGCATTCTTGTCGTCGGCGCTCACGACGAAGATGGACTTCCCTCCCATGCCATCGAGCGGTTTGACGACGATGCGCGAATGCTCCGCGAGAAAGGCTTTCATTTCCTGCATCGACCGGGTGATCAGGGTCAGCGGTGCGCATTGGGGGAACCTGGCGGTATATGCCTTCTCATTCATGTCGCGCAGGGCCTGTGGATTATTGACGATCAGGGCGCCTGCTTCTTCAGCCCGTTCGAGGATGTAGGTCGTGTACACATACTCCATGTCGAACGGTGGATCCTTGCGCATCAGGATGGCATCCAGGTCGCCCAGCGCAATCTCCGATTCAGCGCCTGTTTCATACCAGTCTGTGTCATCGTCGCGGACATTGAGAATTCGCGAACGTCCAATGGCAACACCGCCGATCAACTTCAGATCCGCCTGCTGCAGGTAGTGGATTTCGGCACCACGGCGCTCTGCCTCGAGCAGCATCGCAAGCGAACTGTCTTTTTTCGGCGTAATACTCTCGATGGGGTCCATGACGACGCCAATTCGACGCTTGCTGGAAGACATTGGGGTAGTTCCTTACGCTCGACAGATGAGGGCGACTAACTATACCGAAACCTGTCCGTTCTGTACCTTTGCGATGCCGCGAACGCAAGCCACGTAGCCGATCATGGCGGCGTTTTGGCCAATATGGTACAACCCTTTAGCCGGTGGATATTATGGAAATTAGCGGTGGTTTAGGGCCAGCCTGTTTGGGGATGCGAGCAGGGTTTGGGTGTTCGCAACGGGCGAAGGGTATTCAGTGTCAAATAATGTTTCTCGAGGACTGAACGGTCTCAAAATTCTGGTCGTGGATGACAGTAAAACCATCCGCAGAACGGCGGAGACCTTGTTGTCCAAGGAGGGCTGCCAGGTTTTTACGGCGATAGACGGTTTCGATGCCTTGTCGAAAATCGCCGATCATCAGCCTGACGTGATTTTCGTCGACATCATGATGCCTCGCCTCGATGGCTATCAGACCTGTTCGCTGATCAAACACAACAAGGTGTTCAAGGAGACCCCGGTGATCATGTTGTCCAGCAAGGACGGGCTTTTCGATCGCGCCCGCGGACGCATCGTCGGTTCGGAACAGTATCTGACCAAGCCCTTCACGAAAGACGAGCTACTGGGTGCCATTGCCAACCAGATCAATTGAGGATTCTTCATGCCCGTAGTCCTTATAGTCGATGATTCGCCGACAGAACTGCACCTCTTTCGGGAGATGCTGGAGAAAAGTGGTTTCGAAACGCTGGTTGCCGACAATGCCGAGGAAGGCATTCGGCAGGCGGCGGTCTCCCGTCCGGATTGTATTTTGATGGATGTTGTCATGCCCGGTATGAACGGTTTTCAGGCGACCCGCAAGCTCACACAAGATCCACGCACATCCGATATCCCGGTCATCATGATTACGACCAAGGATCAGGAAACGGACAAAATCTGGGGCATGCGACAGGGTGCCGTGGAATACATCGTCAAGCCTGTCGGCGCGAAAGACCTTGCGGAACGCATCAATTCGGTGATGGCCGGCTGAATGAACGCCACGCCGAAACTGTCATCACTCGTCGAACAGCCGTTTGAGTTGCTGAAAGAGCTGGAACGTCGCAGCCGCGCTGCGATTGCCGGCAAAACGTCCGGGGGGATTGCGGAAGAATGGACGGGCATTGGTTTTCGCATCGGCCAGGAGTTTTTTGTCGCCGATCGCGACCAGATTCGTGAAGTCCTGATGTTGCCGGAGTCGATGACGCGGGTGCCGGGCGCGAAGCGCTGGCTCATGGGTATCGCCAATCTGCGCGGCCATATCCTGCCGCTGATCGATCTCAAGATGTTCCTGGGCAGCGGGCGAACGTCCTTGCGCCGTGTGACGCGCGTTATCTCGATTACCCATCGCGAAGTGCCGGCGGGTATCGTCGTCGACGAAGTTCAGGGATTCAGGCGGTTCATGGATTCGGAGTACGTCGACAGGGCGCCGCAAACTGCAGTTCGCTGTGACCGTTATCTGCACGGTGCCTATGAACGCGGCCCTGATACCTGGCCTGTCTTTAATTTCTATGACCTGCTGGAAAGCAGCACATTTCTGCAGGCGGCCGCTGAATGATGCGGCGCTGCCTTTTAATGAGTGAAACATTGCTAAGTCATGTCATCAAATCCTGACAAATCCACCGCGTTTATCGTACTTGCGGCCGCGCTTGCCGTATCACTGTTCGCCGCGGCCGGCATTCTTTTTATGAACTCGACGGGCGCCGCTGGCGGTGGCCTGCTGACAAACCCGTGGTTGCCTATCGGTCTGATCGGGCTTGCCCTTGTGATGCTTGTGGGGTTGGCTGTTATGCATTCCAGGACATCGGTGCATGAGCAGGCCTCCCGCGAACAGTCCGAGAAAAACGCGCGAAACCAGCAGGCCATTCTGCGGCTGCTGGACGAGCTCGGCAGCCTCGCAGACGGTGATCTCACCGTCGAAGCCACCGTCACCGAAGACATCACGGGGGCAATTGCAGACTCGATCAACTACGCCATCGAAAAACTGCGGGAACTGGTTGCGACGATTAACGAAACCGCGATCATGGTGGATTCCGCTGCCAAGTCCACGGCTGGCACGGCGACGCACATGGCCCGTGCTGCCGAGACACAAACGCGTGAAATTTCCGCAGCAACGGAGTCGATCGTATCGATGGCGGGCTCGATCGAGGAAGTATCGGGCAATGCCGAGCGGTCTTCCGACGTTGCCAGGCATTCAGTGGAGGTCGCCCACAAAGGCGGCGATGCGGTGCGACGCACGATCGATGGTATGAACACAATTCGCGAAACCATTCAGGATACGTCCAAGCGAATCAAACGACTCGGTGAAAGCTCGCAGGAAATCGGCAATATCATCGAGCTGATCAATGACATCGCGGAACAAACGAACATTCTTGCCCTCAACGCGTCAATCCAGGCATCGATGGCCGGTGAAGCAGGGCGTGGTTTCGCGGTGGTTGCAGATGAGGTGCAACGACTCGCGGAACGATCCACCAATGCGACCAAGCAGATCGAGGTTCTCGTCCGCACGATTCAGTCGGATACGAATGAGGCCGTGGTGTCGATGGAGCGCAGCACGACCGACGTCGTCGGCGGTGCATTGCTGGCCGAGAATGCCGGTGCGGCTCTCGATGAGATCGAGCAGGTTTCCAACCAGATCGCAAACCTCGTACAAAACATCTCCGGTTCGGCGCGCCAGCAGGCAGGATCTGCGGCCGATGTGACGCGACGCACCACCAAGCTCAGGGAGATCAGTGACCAGACGGGTAAAGCCACCACGGCAACCGCGGCCTCGATTTCCAAACTGTCCGAGCTCGCATCGCAGCTCCGGCAGACGGTTGCAGGCTTCACCCTGCCGAGCGCGGCATTGCAGTCGAGTGCGCTGTCGGCCCCGGCTGCTGACGCATCCGATGTTACCGACACACTGCCGACGGAAGCGTCGCCAGGCGAGCGGCCATCCAGGGAAGAGGCGGCAGGCTGAGGCGGTTGAAGTAACCGTTGGATATGAGTAGCGAATCGGGCATCCAGGAAAAGCCGGATATCGACCAGGGTGTCGAGGCGGCCAATGCGCTTGCTGTTGTCAGCCATGAGCTGATGGAGACGATTCGTAATGCCCACCTGGCCCTGGAGGATTGTGTAGACGGTCGTGGTGGTTCATCAGCACTCGTTCGTTGCGGCCAGTTGCTGCACCAGGTTGGCGGTGCACTCAAGATCACAGAGACCTACGGTGCGGCACTGCTGGCAGAAGAGATGGAGTCCGTGTGCACCTACCTGGCGACCTTGCGCGCTGGCAAAGGACGGGAGGACGGACTCGACGCACTGACCCGCGCCATGGTGCAGCTGCCGATCTACATCGAGCGCCTGCTGGGTGGCGGCCGGGATATCGCGCTGGTATTGCTGCCATTGCTCAATGACCTGCGTGCAGCGCGGGGACAGCCCCTGTTGTCCGAGGGCACCCTGTTATTGCTCAACCTGTCGCCACAGCGCAAGAAGGCGTCGGCACCAGCCCGCGAGACCAGCGGCGAGGACCCGGTGTATGTCGCCCGCAAACTGCGACAGAAATTCCAGCTTGCGCTGCTGGGCTGGATTCAGGGCGGCAACAACCAGCAACACTTGGAGACGTTGTCGAATGTGATCCAGGCGTTGGAGAACTCCGCCAACCGCGATGACATGTACCGGCTCTGGTGGGTTGTCGGTGGCGTACTCGAATCCCTGCAAAACGGCGGCCTGGAAACATCGGTGGCGTTGAAGCGCCTGCTGGGCCAGGCCGACCGCCAGATCAAAAGGCTGATCGACGAGGGGCCAGGCGCCTTCGATACTCACCCGGTCACCGATCTGTTGAATAACCTGCTCTATTACGTCGCCCGTTCAAGTCACGCGGGTGAGCGCATCAGCCAAATTCGTGCAGCATTCAACCTGGCGGAGCTGCTGCCAGGCGATGAACAGGTGGAGCATGCACGCGAAGCCTTGTCGGCACCAAGCGTCAAGCTGATGCAGACAGTCGCCGGTGCGATCAAGGAAGACCTGGCAAGGGTCAAGGATGTACTGGATATCTTTGTTCGGACCGGCATGAAAAATCCCTCCGAGCTTTTGCCGCAGCTGGATCTGCTCAAGAAGATCAGCGACACGCTCGGCGTTCTCGGGCTCGGTGAATTGCGCGGCGACATCGATATGGAGATCGAGCGCCTGAAGCAGGTCGTCTCCAGGGGTGACACGATCGAGGAGAAAACGATTGTCGATATCGCCTCGACATTGCTCATCGTCGAGGACCGGCTCGATCAACAGCTGGTGGGTCTGATCGTGGCGAGCGAAGCGCCTGTGGAACAGGAGGCGGAAGAGGTGCTGCCGCCCGAGGAGGATGCAGACTACCGGCAGGTTGCCGAAGCCGTGATGCGCGAGAGCATTATCAACCTGGCGCGCATTAAAGAGACGTTCAGCCAGAGCATGGTGTCGAAAGGCAGCTCGCAGGGCATTGATGCGGTGCCGGGATTGATTCGCGGTATCAAGGCCGGCCTCCTGATGCTGAATAAGACCCGGGCCATGCAGGTCGTTGAAAGTATCGGCGATTTGCTCGTCCTGACGCTGTCGGGCGCGGGTCCGGCACGGTTGACCCAGAAGGAAACCGATCGTCTGGCCGATGCAATTGTGAGCGTCGAGTACTACATGGAGACCGTCAGAGCCGGCCGCAGTGAACCCTGGTACATGCTGGATAACGCGGCAGCGTGTATTTCGGTTTTGCAAGAGCTCGAGGCGCGGCTCAAGGCGGAGTGGGATGAGCGGCCGAAATTGTCTACGACGACGCAACAGCTCGACGAGATCGTGGTCGCGGAAGAAGAGGGGGAGTCAGCGCCGGAGCAACGGTCGACGACGGTGATGCCGCCCGCAGCGCCGGTGGTCGCCGAAAACGCCGAGCACCTGGACCCGGAGTTGCTGGAGCTTTTCATCGAAGAGGCCAAGGAAGAGATTACGACGATCAATCGCAACCTTCCCGTGTGGTCCGGGACGCCTGACGACATGGAAACCCTGATTACGGTGCGGCGGTCTTTCCATACGCTTAAGGGCAGTGGCCGTGTGGTCGGTGCGGAGCGGATTGGCGAGTACGCGTGGGCCATTGAAAACCTGATGAACCGGCTGATTAACAAGACGCTCGTCCGCACGCCGCCAATGGTCGATTTTATTCTTGAAGCGGCCGATGCGGTGCCGGAGCTCGTGGAGCAACTGGAGGTGGGTGCCAAGCCGAAGGCAAACATCAGCCTGCTCATGGCGCGTGCCGGTGCTTTTGCCGAGGGCGACCCCAATGCCGCGGAGCTGACGATTTCGGTGCCGGAGCCGGAGGCTCAGGGCGAGGCTGCCGCAGCACTCGAAATGGATCCGGTATTGCTCGATATCTTCGCCAAGGAGACTGCGGGCCACCTGAAGGCGATTCACGATTACCTGGCGTCGTGCGAGGGGCATCAGCCTCCGTTCCCTGTCACGGACAAGTTATACCGGTCCTGCCACACGCTTCACGGAAGCGCGAACATGGCGAATGTCGATCGAGGCGTCGCCGTCGCCGGTGCCCTGAATCGGTTCATTCGCCGGGTTTACGACCAAAAGATCGGTTTCCAGGCTTCGGGTGTCGCTGCGGTGCAGGCCGCCGCGAATGCGCTGGAAACCATTGTCGGCGATATCAATCAGCCCGAGCGCAGCCGCTCCGACTTTGCAGTTTTGATCGAGCACCTGGGCAACCTGACTGACCAGGTCGAACCACAAATACCGGAAGAAGATGTGCTCCCCGAGGCAGAGCCAGTGCCTGAACCTGTCGCAGAAGAGCCCGAGGAGGTTGCCTACGACGCAGAGATCGCCACCATCTTCTCCGAGGAAGCGGCGGAATTGCTAGAGTCCGCAGACCGGGCGCTGGGTGCCTGGAAGAAAGAGCGGAATTCACGCGAACCCATGGAAGCGCTGAAGCGCCAGTTGCATACCCTGAAAGGGGGGGCACGCATGGCCGGTATTGCAGCGATGGGCAATCTGAGCCACGAGATCGAGGCGCTAGTGATCAGCATCGACGACGGCCGCATCGAACCGTCGGTGCAGATCGACGAATTCCTGCAACAGAGCATCGACGAGTTGCATCGCATGCGGGACGTGGTCATCGCCGGTAAGGCCGTAACGGCAAATACCGCACTCGAACAGCGCATTCGCGACGTCAATGCAGGACAGGTAGACGCAGCGACCGCCATGCCGCCCGGGGAAGCACTGTTGGTTGACATCGAGGGCGGTGAAGCCCAGGCGTTCTCTATCGAACCTGAAGACACGCTCAGTATGGTGATCGTTGATTCGCTGCCGGAAGACGGGGCAGATGAGCCGCCGGCTGAGCCGGAAGCAGAACCCGGGGCGGAAGAACAATTACCGCAAGCGCCTGCCCCGGTCGAGGAACCGGAAGGCGAAGTGTCACCCATACCAGGGGCGCCGGAGGCACCGCCTGTCGCCGAAGTTCCGGCAATGGTCGATCAATCAACATCGAGCGCGGCAGCTGCCCAGCGCGGCAGCGATGCACGCCAGGAATTCGCGCGTATTGATGCCGACCTGCTCGAAGACCTGCTGATCGCGGCAGGCGAAATCAGCATTTATCACTCGCGACTGAACCAGCAAATCAATTCGATCGAATTCCACGTCGAGGAGATGGAACAGACGGTGGTGCGGCTCAGGGAGCAGCTACGCAAGCTCGAAATGGAAACTGAAGCCCAGATCATGCACGGGCATCAGGACACCATGGAGACGCAAGACTTCGATCCGCTGGAACTGGACCGTTATTCCAACATCCAGCAGCTCTCGCGCGCACTGGCCGAGTCTGCGAGCGACATGGACAGTCTTAAAAGCCTGTTGCAAACGCTGACATCCGAGGCGGACACCTTGCTCGTGCAGCAATCGCGAGTTACCGCAGAATTGCAGGACGGCCTGATGCGGACGCGCATGGTGCCATTCCAGCGGCACGTGCCGCGACTGACAAGGCTTGTTCGGCAGGCTGCAGCCGAGGCGGGCAAGCGCGCGGAGCTTGCCGTTGAGGGTGCATCGGGTGAACTTGACCGGCAGGTGCTGGACAAAATGCTGCCGCCATTCGAACACATGATGCGTAACGCGATTATCCACGGCATCGAGGACCCGGATGCTCGACAGGCTGCCGGTAAACCGGCGGGCGGTCGCATTACGATTCGATTGCACAGGGAAGGGGCAGAAATGGTCATCGACGTCGCCGATGACGGCGCCGGCCTGGATGTCGAGTCCATTCGTCGCAAGGCGTACGAGAAAGACCTGCTAAAGCCGGACAGTAAAGTCACCGATGACGCCATCATGCAGCTGATTCTGACGTCGGGATTCAGTACTGCAGACCAGGTGACCCAGTCCGCCGGGCGCGGTGTCGGCATGGATGTCGTCGCTAATGAGATCAAGCAACTCGGTGGATCGCTGCAGATTTCGTCGGTCATCGGTCAGGGGACAAACTTCACGATTCGCCTGCCAATAACACTTGCGATCACGCAGGCACTGATTGTTCGCACCGGCAGCGAGGTCTATGCATTGCCGCTGCCTACCGTAGAGGGCGTGGTCCGGATTGCTCGTGCGGAGCTCGAGGCCTTGCTGGCGGAAAGTGAACCGCGATACGAGTACGGCGAAGAGACCTACAGATTCAGACACCTGGGCATGTATCTGGGCGGCCAATCCGCCAAGCTGCCTCAGGACGATGCCTTCGTATCGGTCATCCTGGTTCGGGCCGGTGAGCACTCGGCCGCATTGCTGACGGATGAGATGATCGCGAGCCAGGAAATCGTCGTGAAATCGATTGGACCGCAGCTTGCGAGGATCCGCGGCATCTCCGGGGCAACCATTCTCGGTGACGGCAGCATCGTGCTGATCCTCGACATCAATGCGCTCGTGCGTGCCGGTCCGCCGGTTGTCGAATTGGAGAGCACGGCCCCAACGCCGACGGACGATCGCCCGCTGGCGCTGGTGGTCGACGACTCCATCACCGTGCGTCGCGTCATGGAACGATTCCTCGAACGAAACGGCTTGCGCACGATGACCGCCAAAGACGGCATCGACGCCATCAGCGTCCTGCAGGAAGAGAAGCCGGACATCATATTACTCGACATCGAAATGCCGAATATGGATGGCTACGAGTTTGCGACACATGTTCGCAACGACGATCGCGTTGCGGATGTGCCGATTATCATGATCACCTCGCGCGTCGGCGACAAACATCGCGCGCGCGCCATTGAAATTGGTGTGAACGACTATCTCGGTAAACCCTACCAGGAATCGCAGTTACTGGAATCAATGCGCGGCCTCCTCGAAGAAAAGGGCATTACACTGTCGTGAGTAGCGAAGAGGAAGAGTTATACAGTTTGCTCGTCCCGCTGGCTGACGAGCGCCTGATTGTGCCGCGTGCATGCGTCGCCGAGGTGGTTCGCTATACGCCGCCCGCTCAAAATGAAGGCGGCAAGGAATGGATGCTCGGGACGATCGGATGGAATGGACGCGATTTGCCTGTTGTTGCCTTTGAAGGTGCGATCGGTACCGCGATGCCGGCACCCACCGGCCGCACCCGGGTCGTCGTCTTTTACTCGATCACGGGCGGTATCCGTGCCGGCCACTTCGGAATATTGACGCAGGGGTTCCCGCAGCTGGTTCGCGTGAACGAGGAGGTTCTGAAGCTGGATGCGGCAGATGGCTGGCCGGAAGACGCGCCGGTCCTTTGTCGCGTCAAGATGATCAACGAGTTTCCCTTGATCCCGGATCTCGAATCACTCGAGGGCATGATCGCAGCCGAATTCATGTAGCGGATTTCGGCGGTCGGCCGACCGTCAGGACAAATCCCCGTATAAAGATTGCAGAGCCGCCAGGGCTGCCAGCGCGGCTGTTTCTGTTCGCAGGATACGAGGCCCGAAGCCGATGGGCAGGAACCCGGCAATTTCTGCGTTCTCATACTCGAGATCGCTGAAGCCGCCCTCGGGACCGACAAGGAGGGTGACGTCGTTTCCGTCGATGTCCAGGGACTTCAGTGTCCTGTTAGCACCGGGCTTCAGCAGAATTTGTGTCGATAATGCGCCGTGATAGTCGGCCAGCACATTCACCAGTGCTGTTGGCGCATCAATCACAGGCAATACATTCCGTCCGCACTGCTCGCAGGCGCTCGCCGCAACACTTTCCCAATGTGCCTGTTTCTTTTCGGCGCGATTTGTATTGAGCTTGACGACCGAATAGTCCGTCAGGACGGGGACGATTCTCGTTACGCCGAGCTCGGTGGCTTTCTGAATGGCGAAATCCATTCTGTCGCCCCTGGAAACACCCTGCATGAGCGTCACGCTGAGGGGCGATTCCGGCGAACGGTCGAGCGCTTCAATCACAGTCGTTTCGACGACGTCCTTGCGAATCGACCGAATCGTGACCAGGAATTCATTGCCCTTGCCGTCGAATACCGTCAGGGTATCGTCGGGGCGAAGTCGCAGCACCCGGCCGATATATCTCGCGTGGTTACCGCGCAGGTGCAGTTCAGCGTTGAGCTTGATGGGCGCATCGACGTAAAGGCGTTTGTTCGACATGGGCTTGATTTCCTGATCGTTGACATTAAGCCCCTTGAAGCAGGACCATGTCAAAGCGTGGGCCGGGACTGGAAAATACCGTTTTGAGTCGCAGTGTAACTGTCAGATTTGCCGTGAGTCCCGGCACCGGGTTGCTGCGACCGGCAACCCAGTGCCCGTCGCCGAACCAGGACGAGCGACCGCCTGGCGTCGAACCGGACCTGGTCATTATTCACGGCATCAGCCTGCCGCCCGGCGAGTATGGTGGTCCTTACATCGAAGCGCTGTTTACCAATTCACTGGACCCGGATGAACATCCCTTTTTCCGGGAGATTGAGGGATTGCGCGTTGCATCACACTTGCTGATTCGTCGTGATGGCGAGGTGGTCCAGTTTGTTCCCTTCGAGCGGCGCGCCTGGCACGCAGGTGAATCGACCTTTCGCGGGCAATCCTGTTGTAATGATTTTTCGATCGGTATCGAACTCGAGGGTACGGACGATACGCCATATACCGATGCGCAATATGAACAGCTGGTTCCGGTCCTGCGCGTCATCATGCAGGCCTATCCCAAAATATCGCCGCGTCGACTGGCAGGGCATTGCGATATTTCGCCGGGCAGAAAATCCGACCCCGGTCCTGCTTTCGACTGGCTCCGATTGTATGATGGGCTAGGCTTCTCTGAAGGACTTGGCGGGTAGGAATGAAACTCCTGGCACTTCTGATCGGGCTTCTCGTCGAACGACTGGCGACCAAGCTTTTTCATCTCCGCCATCTCCGTTGGCTGGACCGACTGATCGATTCAGGCTTTCGGCAGGGTGACCGTATTGCCACCTGGCCGGCACTGATTCCCGTCATCGCGCTCGCGCTCGCGCTCGTTGCTCCGGTCTTTTTGATTCGATTTGGCGTGGGCGAGATCTGGTTCGGGTTTCCCTATCTGATTCTCGCCATCATCATCCTGTTCTTCTCCTTCGGACCCAAAGATATTGGCGAAGACGTCGAGGACTATTGCCGTGCGATCGAGGATGACGATGCGGAGCAGATTCGCGTCAGCTCCAGGCGACTATCGGAAACCGATGTGCCGGAAGACGAGTTGGAATGCATCCGGATGGTCGAGGAGTC
Organism: uncultured Woeseia sp.; assembly: GCA_964630795.1. GTDB lineage: Bacteria > Pseudomonadota > Gammaproteobacteria > Steroidobacterales > Woeseiaceae > SZUA-117. Next base: position 20,413 of record CAZVWF010000012.1, read on the forward strand.
TGTCTGCATTCAGGCGAACAACAGGCTTTTCGCGGTGGTTTTCTGGTTTGTTTTGCTGGGACCGGTTGGCGCATGGGCCTATCGGGTTACTGATCTCATCCGCCGGCGGGCGGTGTTCAACATGCTGAGTGAGGATTCAACCGATTTGCGGATGGTGTCGGCGTCGGAGACCTTGCATGGATGGCTTGCCTGGGTTCCTGCACGTCTTACAGCGGTGGGATATGCGATGGCCGGAAGTTTCGACGGTGCACTGCATGCGTGGAGAGGTGCCGATGAAACGGCTGCGGTGACCCACCACGAGCAAAGCGAGCGATTGCTGGCCCGTGTGGGTACAGGCGCACTGGCATTGCAGGAACTCCCGGACGAATCTGTCGCGGATCGCGGCGTTCGCGGTGCGATGGCCGCCTACGGGCTGGTGATGCGATTATTATTTATCTGGGCCGCCGCCATTGCCGCAATGACCCTTTACGGCTGGTCCGTGTGACGAGCAAGCTTGAGCGACTCACCGCTGGTCTGATCGTTGCGCTTTGCCTGGCCGCCTGCGGTCTTCCCGAAAACGACACGAATCCACGAACCGGCTGGCCGGCTGCCAGTCTGCGCATCGTCACGCTGTCTCCGCATCTTGCAGAACTGGTTTTTGCGGTCGGCGCCGGTCATCAGCTTATTGGCGTCAGCGCTTATACCGACTATCCGGCAGCGGCCGCCGATCTGCCGGTCGTCGGGGACGCGTTCAATATCGACCAGGAACGGTTAACGCTGCTCGAACCCGACCTCCTGCTCGCATGGGACACCGGTACGCCGGCACATGTCATTGACGAATTGCGCAACCGGGGCTACGCCGTTGAGGTGATTACCACGACGTCCCTGTCCGATATTGGCGTCGCTCTGAAACGCATTGGCGCGTTAACGGGTCGGGAAACCGATGCAACTGCCGCCGCGGATCGTTTTTCCGCCGGCCTGGACCAGATTGCAAAGCAATCAACGGGTGCAGCACCGATCGACGTCTTCTACCAGGTGGACGTGCGACCGCTTTACACGATCAACGGCACCCACTTTGTCAGTCAGCTCATCGAGTTGTGCGGCGGCAGGAATATTTTTGGCAATCTCGACGGGCTTGCTCCACTGATCTCTGTCGAAGCCGTGCTCGAGCGCAGCCCGGAAGTTATCCTGGCCAGTACCGATGCCGGCCAGTCAGCCTTCGAGGAATGGGAGCGCTGGCCGGACCTGCCCGCGAATCGGCTCGATAATCGATACCTGATGCCGGCAAATGACATCGGTCGGCCGACGCCACGACTACTGGCTGGTGCGCGGGCGGTTTGCGAGGTGTTGCAAAAAAGTCGGAACAATCGCGAGGCAAAGACACCTGACTGACTTGCGCCAGGCGAGGCGCGATGACTGGATGACCGGAGAAAGCCTGCTCAAGGACACTGGACTGCCTGATGATCAAGGCGCCGATACGCTGACTGTCAATCCTCGCGGTTCCGGTTCCAGATAACCTCCTGTCCTGATTCGGCACGCGCAAGACGGCGGGCCATAACGAATAACAGGTCGGACAGCCGGTTGAGGTAACGAATGACTTCATCACGAACCGGCTCGCTTTGTTTCAGGGCGATGACCCGGCGTTCAGCGCGACGAACAATGGTACGGGCCAGATGACAGCTGGCGGCAGCCTGCCCGCCGCCCGGAAGAATGAAGTCCTTCAATGGCGGTAAATCGTCGTTCAGGCGATCCAGCGCCTTCTCGAGCCGCGCAATAAAGTCATCAGTAATGGCGGTGTGACCCGGAATGCAAAGTTCACCACCCAGATCGAACAGGTCGTGTTGTACCTCGGTCAGGCAGTCAGCGATGTCGTCGGGTACCGTTTCGGCCGCGAGAATCATGCCGATGCCGCTGTTCGCCTCGTCGACGGTGCCATAGGCTTCGACTCTCGGGCCGTCTTTTTGCGTACGGCTTCCGTCACCGAGGCTGGTTGTCCCGTCGTCGCCGGTGCGTGTATAGATTTTGCTGAGTCGGTTTCCCATGTCCGGGCTCGTAGATTGGCGCTACACAATAGGAGCGGGTCTATACCCTGTCAAGGCGGTGACTTGTTTCAAAGAACAACTCACTCCATAGTGTTCGCGAACGATGAATAGCGACCAATCGATGACTCAGGACAGCGATCATTCCCCGGAACTGGCAGTGGCACTCGCGGCGGCAAACGCAGCGGCAGACATTAGTCGGGCCTATTATTTTGGCAATGTCGAAGTCACCACCAAGGTGGACCGCACACCTGTCACACAGGCCGACGTTGAGTGCGAAGAGGCCATCAAAAAGGTGATTCTCGATGCCTTTCCGGAGGACGGCTTTTACGGCGAGGAGACGGGCCGAACCGATTCTGCCGGAGACAGGCTCTGGCTGGTCGATCCGATCGATGGCACCAAGGCCTTCGTTCGTGAGTACCCGTTTTTTTCAACACAAATTGCGCTACAGGTTCAGGGTGAACTGGTGCTCGGTGTGTCCTGCGGAACGATGTTCGATGAGCTTGCCTGGGCGGAACGCGGTAAGGGCGCCTGGCTCAATGGCCAGCAGCTCCGGGTGGGCGACATCGACGACCCGGAACGGGCCGCTTTTTCCACGGGTAATCTGAAGTCGCTGGCGAAGACCGTGGGCTGGGCAAGGCTGGCGGAATTCGTCGGCGTATCGGACAGGATTCGAGGCTATGGCGATTTCTATCATTACCATCTGCTGGCGGCGGGCAAAATCGAAGCGGTAATCGAATCTGACGTCAACATTCTCGATATTGCCGCCCTGTCGGTGATCGTCACGGAAGCCGGCGGCGTATTCACCGACATGAACGGTTGTGCACCGGATCTTGATACGCGCTCCGTCATCGCCGCCAACGCCTCGCTGCACAAAAAATTGCTTGAACGCTTACACGGATTTGTCGACTGATGGAGCTTGATATCTTCCAGGTATCTGCATTCACCGGTCAGTCGTTCGGTGGCAATCCGGCCGCCGTAGTGCCGCTGGAGTCCTGGATCGATGACGGGCTCATGCAAAAAATTGCCGCGGAAAACAACCTGTCCGAAACGGCATTCTTTGTGCCGCGCAGCGAGGGCGAATGGGAAATTCGCTGGTTTACGCCGACGGTGGAGGTGTCACTTTGCGGGCACGCTACGCTTGCGAGCGCGGCTGTCATTCACGACCGCCTGGGACATGATAACTGGCCGATCACGCTGCATTCGGCCAGTGGCCCATTGCAGGTTGATGTCGATGGCGATACGTACGTTCTGGATTTCCCGGCGACCATACCGGAACCCATAGAGAAGCCCGCCGGGCTGGAAGCTGCGCTGGGTGCACCGGTTCTCGAGTACCTTGGCGGCGGTGAAATGACCATGGCCGTAATGCAGGATGAATCTACCGTCGCAGCGGTCGCCCCGGATTTCGCCAAACTGGCCGGGATTTCTGAGTTCGGACTGATCATCACGGCGCCCGGCGATTCAGTCGACTTCGTCTCGCGATTTTTTGCACCGGCGATCGGGATCAATGAGGACCCGGTCACAGGTTCTGCGCATTGCGTATCGACGCCATACTGGTCGGCGAAGCTCGGCAGGTCTGAATTGTCCGCAAGACAGGTCTCGAATCGGGTGGGAGAATTGTTCTGCGAGGCCCGCGGGGACCGGATTCGCATTCACGGCAATGCCGTATTTTTTCTGTCCGGCAAGATGACCATCTAATTGCGTGACGACGGACCGGTGCCGCTCACCCGGTTGCAACAAACAGCTGGCGATCGTGCCAGGGAACGGTTTCCATGGGCGTCTTGTAAAGGTCGGACAGTTCGTTGCTGTCCAGTACGTCTTCAGTTCGCCCGACCCTCCAGCGACCGTCACCGAACAGCAGCAGGCAACGATCCGCGTAGCGCGCGGCGAGATTGACGTCGTGCAGACTCGCCAGCACGGTCTTTCCACCGTCCACCAGGCGGCGAAAAATCTTCAGGACGTCCAGTTGGTGCTGTGGGTCCAGATGATTGGTTGGCTCATCCAGCAAAAATACTTCAGGCGATTGCGTCAGGACCTGTGCGACTGCAAGGCGGCGACGCTCGCCGCCCGACAAGGTAAGGACGTCACGGTCGACGAACCCTGCGAGGTCGACCTCGGCAAGCGCCTTTCGCGCAATGTCGTAGTCCGTCTCGGATTCCCATCGCATCCGACCAATGTGAGGATGCCGGCCGATCATGACGGTGTCGAATACCGTGGCCGGAAAGACGTCTTCGGTATACTGCGGCAGGAGTGCAACGCTGAGTGCCACCTGCTGCCGGGTCAGTCCTGCGAGCTTTTCCCCTCCCAGAGATACGCTGCCATCGTCAGGTATCCTGACGCCTGCCAATGTGTGCAATGCCAGCGATTTGCCAACGCCATTCGGCCCGAGTATCGCCAGTAATTCACCGCCAGCAACGTCTAACTCGAGCGCTTCGATCAGCCTGCGTCCCGGAACGTTGATTGACAGGTTTTGGCAGGCGATTCCCGATTGCGATGTATCCGTCATGCGCGCAGGTTAACAGACCCGCTAGGACAAACTAAGGGTGAGGGATTACCGGGTCAGTCGAATTTCTCTGGCGGTCAGATCGCCAATCATCACGTAGCGAAGACTTTTGGGTATTACCGCGTCGCCTTTAGCCAGGGAAATACGCCCGCCCATGATTTCGGCATAGCGTTGCGGGTATATTGGTTTTCGATCCGGTTCAGCATGGCCGAGCGGAAATGCGGGCAGACCCGTCGACGATTCATACTTGTCCGTCGCACCAATAAAAAGCCCCGCGTTTTACGGCGGGGCTAATGACTCTTTTTATTATTAAAGAGGTAACTGTTTGTTCGGTAACCAAATACAGACTTTATAATTATTGTTGGATCTGGATCTTCTTGTTTTTATTATTATTTTTCTTCTGGCGTCTAAATCCTGTTTGTATTTATTCGTGGTTGCCGAGTTCAGTTACACTTCGCTTGGGCAAGGCTTAGAAAGCAATTCCTATGCCACATGTCAAAAAAAAGAGCTATATCAGTGAGTTAAATAATTTCTTGGCACAGGCGGATTAACAATAATCGAGTGTTTGTAAAAAAAACCGACGGGGTGTCTGCACCCGGGTTGATGTCGTCACCAGCGACGTTTTGCAAACGATTAAATGGTATCGCGTTGTGATTTTGCCAGGTGAAGTGTCGTCACTGTGGTCCGGCATCCGGTAGCGGCCAGAATCGAAAGTGTCATGAATTCCGACAAATGGCCGTCTTATGGCGATATTTTGTCAAATTATTCGACGTTTGCGGGGTCATTACTGCGTTCCAGCAGGCTCACCAGGCTAAAGAAGCGACCGTTGCGGACGACGGCGACGATACGCAGCAGGTCGCGGGTGTCGGATAGCGGGTCGCCGGACACCAGTACGAGGTCGGCAAGTGCCCCTGGCGTAATGGTGCCTACCTGATTCTCGACGCCGAGCGCCCGGGCGGCATTTCTGCCAGCTGCATGCAGGGCCTGCTCGCCGTTCAGTCCTGCCGCCCGTAATGCCATGAGCTCGGCGTGCAGACCGGCACCGGGCGGCAGGCCGTTCGGCGCGCTGCCGGCGACGATAACGTTCGATTCGTCGGCAATATCTCGCATCGACGCGAATCGCCGATGTGGTGGCATCGCATGGCCAAAGGTTGTCGCCTGCCGGGAGGTCAGTAGAGCATCGAGGTTATCGAGTCCGCCATCGGCGAGCCCGGAGAGATTGGGCGAGCGGTCTGCGGAGTCGACCTGGATGACGCGGGGTCCGGGCGAGGTGTCACTGTTCCACGTGGCCGCGTCAAATCCGGCAGGTAGCGTGGAAGCGGCGATCGTCGTCACGCCATACGCCAGGATTATCGCACCGGATGACGGGTTTTCCGCAAAACTCGCATCTGCGTCTATCAAGCCCGGCAACACGGTCACATTGCCGAGATCGAGCATGGTGCCGTCCTGTCGCTCACGGCGATTCTCGACTGCCGCAATCTTGCCGCCCTCGATCACCACATCCATTTGCGAGCGATAGCCTTGCCAGATGCCGTCATAAAGGCGGGCGGAGCGAATGATCAGGCGTCCGTCAGGCGGGTTGGTGATTACTAATTCGCGCCGCCGAATTTCCCGCGGCAGCGGCGCAACCACGGGCTCGACAAAGGCGCGGAAATGAATCGGGCGGGAGCGACGATCCTCAAAGCCGCGGGACCGAATCTGCTGGTTCGCGGTGTAGACCATGCGCTGCCGGTCGGGCCACGAGACGGGTGCGTCAACGATCGACGGTTCACGCGAAATTTCACGAATCAGCAATGGCTCGGACAGGATGACCATCTCGAGGACCCTGCCCTCCGGCGTGTGCCGGAGATAGGTCATGAGGCTGCCGTCCGGGCGCCAGGCGGGCGAGGACAACGTTGATTCCGAATGCAAAAGGGCTGTGGCCGGATCGCCGTGCCTGCGCAACATCAGCGAGTAACCATCGGCATCCCGATGGACCCAGGCGAGGTGTTCGCCGTCGCCGGACCAGGCAGGTTGTGTTTCGTCGCCGGCATCGTGGGTCAGCCGCCAGGACAGTCCGGTCGGCAGGTCGGTTTCCCACAAATCCAGACCGGTGTCGTCACCTGCGGAGGCAAATACAAATCGTTCGCCGTCGGGATGCCAGCTCGGGTCCTGGCTGTGTTCGATGCGTGTGCCTGCGCGTCGTGACGATGACGTCGCCAGGTCGTGAACCCTGATCTCGCTGCCGGTGTCGGAGTTGGCGACATACAAAAGGGATTGGCCATCGGGTGACCAGCGGGGGTGTCCAAGCGACTGTTCGCTGCTGGCGATGCGCCTAGCCTCGCCGCCCCCTGCCGGCAGGATCCAGATGTCGTCATTCAGGTCCATCACGATCCTGCCGTCCGAAGACAGTACGTCGACTGAAATATCATTACCTGTTGTCAGGATCTCATTGGCGGCAATCGGCGTAGCCACACACAGGAGTAACGTCGACAATACGCGCAGATCAACCTGCACAATCAACCTCCACGTTCACCGTGTCCTGGCCAGTGACGGTGTAGCTGAGCAGCATCGGGCGGCAACATACCTGGCAATCCTCAATGTAGGACTGCGATTCCACGGACAGGTCGATCAGCACCGCCAGGTTTTCCCCGCAAAACGGACAATCGATAGCTTCCTCGGCAACCGATCGCTGCATGGTTCAGGGCTGTAACCGGATGCCGTGCCACGGCGTGGTCGTAAACGTGTGTTCCGAAGAACGAACAATCTCACGCGTCCATTGACCTCGATCATGTATCCGGTCCTCACCTTCAATCCAGAGTTCGATGGTCTGAGCCCAGAAGCGCATACCGCCCCAGTTCGCAGGCCTTGCGATGGTTGGTACGTGATCGTCCTGTAATCGGGTCGTGCCGTCGGCGAGAGCTAGCCCGAGCGATTCGCCGCGCTCCCTTATCTGGGCGACGAGTGCGTCTTTCGAGGCAATTGGTTGGCTTTGATCGCTTCCCCATGCGCCGAGCTGACTGCCCCAGTGCCGACTCGCGAAGTACGCATCGCTTTCCTCCGCTGGCGAGCGAATCACTTGTCCTTCCAGGCGTATCTGTTGCCCGATCGCGTCCCAGTGAAATAGTGCGGCTGACTGCGGATGTGCGGCCAGCTCCGCCGCCTTCCGGGATTCATAGTTGGTGTGAAAGACGAAGTAACCCGGATCGGGCACGAATTGCTTACACAATACAACGCGCGCCGATGGCTGGCCGTCGTCGCCCACGGATACGATCGTGACGGCATTCGGGTTTCGTTGCACTGCCGACGCCATCGCCTCCTTGAGCCAGGCGTCCGCCCAGTGCATGGGGTCATCAGGCAATTTTTCCGGGAGACGATTCAGTGTTTCGTCAGTAGTCAATTCGAACTCCGGTCTTCCAGCAAGTCTGCGTTTCCGGTGTGTCTTGGTCGCGGCGAGCTATCGCAGCATGACGATAGTACCGCCTTCCCGTCGCGGATCGGCTGCCGTCGTGAAACTTCCGTTGTCATTCAGCGCGGCGACGACACCGCCGAAATACATGCTCAGCTCATCGTAGCGCGTGACGTCCATCGCGATGTCCGGCAGTTCGAGGCCGGGTTCAATAGCGATATTTCTAGACGCGCCGTCGATTTTAAGGTGTAGACGCGGAAGGGTAACTGCCTGGCCAAGATCCAGGCCGAGTTGCAGAAAGTTAACCAGGAACTGGTGTAATGCCGTTGTAATGCGATCGGCGCCCGGGGAGCCCACCGCGAGTACCCTGTCCGTCGTTCGTGCGCAACCTGGCGCCATATTCGACGGCAGGCGCTTGCCGGCCGGACCTGCACCGAGGCCCTGGTGATTGAGCTCCAGCTCACCGAGACAATTATTGAGCCATAGCCCGGTCCCGGCAGGCATTTCACCGGCCCCGTAGCCGGACGACGCTGTAATCGCGCAGGCGAGGCCCTTGTCATCCACGGCCGATGTATGCACGGTCGATCCGGAACTGTAGCGAGAGATCAGCTCGCCGGACCGGGCCAGCTCCAGCATCGCATAGGCAGGTTCGCCGACGTCTTCCGCTGTATCGAGCGTCTGCATGCGACACGTCATAACGGCTTCCTGGGCGTGGATCAGTCGCTCGAGATTCTCGTGCGTCCATCCATCGATTGGTTCCGTGCCGAAGCAGTGCAGCATGGCAGCAAGGTTAACGCCACCGATCGCCGGCAGCGGATTGGTAGCGAAAGTCCAGCCGCCGACGTCAATGGATAGTGCATCGCGGACATCAGGTGTATAAGACGTAAGGTCGGCCATCGTCAGGCGACCTCCATGGTCCGTTACGTGCGCGACCAGCTTCCTTGCGATCTCGCCTTCGTAAAAAACACGGTCTCCTTCCTCGGCAATCGCGGTTAGCGATTCGGCAAGATGCGGGACGACGATGTCTGCACCAGCGTCCAGCAACTTGCCGTCATCATCGTGCAGTGCGCCATGCCCGTCAGCACTTCTCCCGTAAATGACGTCACCGGCGTAGCCCAGGTAATAGTGGCAAGCGGTCGGCAGTGGAAATCCGGCACGAACAGCCCGAATCGCGGGTTGCAGCAACTCGCACCACGGCAGGCGGCCGTAGCGCTTCGAGGCGAGGTACAGGGCTGCGAGTGTGCCGGGTGTGGCAACCGAGGACGCGCCGACGAGGGTTGTGACGCCGCCGCCATACTCGAGTGTTACGCTTTCTGCATGATCGGGTAAACCGTCGGGCGAGCCGATGCCAGGTACTGCGACGTTTCCGTCAATGGTGATCGGCGATTCGTCGGGATGCCAGATCGTGACAAATGCGCCACCCGCGAGCGCGCAAACGCCCGGTTGCGAATTGATCGAACAGAAGGAGGCTGCGATGCCGCAATCGACAGCATTGCCGCCCAGCGCGGCGATCTCTTCGGCCGCGTCGGCAGCGAGTTGCGACGTCGTCGCGACACCAACCGCCTGTGCCTTGGTTGTCATGGCCGAATGGGGCGCTCACGCCCCCTGGAATCAGAAGTGAATGACCGTGCGAATGCTCTTTCCCTCGTGCATCAGATCGAAGGCCTTGTTGATATCCTCGAGACCCATTGTGTGTGTGATGAACTCGTCGACCTTGATGCCGCCTTCCATGTATTGATCGACCATGACGGGCAGTTGTGACTTGCCTTTGCAGCCGCCAAATGCCGTGCCGCGCCAGACACGACCGGTGACAAGCTGAAATGGGCGCGTGGCAATCTCCTGGCCTGCGCCGGCGACGCCGACGATGACAGATTCGCCCCATCCCTTGTGACAACATTCGAGCGCGGCCCGCATCAGATCGACATTGCCCACGCATTCGAACGAATAATCGACGCCGCCACCGGTCATCTCAACGATGACTTCCTGGATCGGCACACTGTAGTCTTTCGGATTGACCGTATCGGTGGCACCCATCTGGGTAGCCAGTTCAAACTTGTCTGGATTGATGTCGATAGCGAGAATCCGGCTCGCCCTGGCCATCGTCGCACCCTGAATGGCGCTAAGTCCGACGCCGCCGAGGCCGAACACGGCAACCGTCGCGCCCGGTTCGACCTTGGCCGTGTTAAGCACAGCGCCAATACCTGTCGTGATGCCGCAGCCCAGCAGGCAGACCTTTTCGAGGGGCGCCTTTTCGCTGACCTTGGCAACCGAAATTTCCGGCAGGACGGTGTACTCGCTGAATGTCGAGGTGCCCATGTAGTGAAAAACCGGCTTACCGTCCTTGGAAAAGCGGGACGTGCCGTCCGGCATCAGTCCCTGTCCCTGGGTAACCCGGATGGCCTGGCAAAGGTTGGTCTTGCCTGACGTACAGAAATTGCATTCGCCGCATTCCGGTGTGTAAAGCGGGATAACGTGGTCACCGGCCTTGAGGCTGGTCACGCCCGCGCCGACTTCCTCGACGATGGCACCGCCCTCGTGTCCCAGCACGGCGGGAAAGATACCTTCCGGGTCTTCGCCGGATAGCGTGAAGGCGTCGGTATGACAGACTCCGGTCGCGACATTTCGCAGCAATACCTCACCGTCCTTCGGACCATCGATATCGATTTCTTCGATTTCCAGGGGTTTGCCTGCCTCCCAGGCAACAGCGGCGCGCGTCTTCATAATGCGGGGCTCCTCGTCATCGCGGACTTATTATTGTGAAGGCATATTCTCACGAAAAATCGGCGCGCGCCACGGGGCCCGGTTGCCGCGGAAACAATTGACTTGGCTTTCAATTCCGGACTGCGGTAAAACGTACGGTGCCCTTTGTTCCCCGATGGATATTCCCAAGATGAGTCTCGACGATCTGCGTAATCAATTGTCCACAATCGACCGGCAGATCATTGAATTGATCGCCGAGCGGCAAACGGTCGTCGGCGAGATCGGGTCTGCCAAAGAAGCCGCAGGCCGGGCGACGCGTGATTTCGAACGTGAAAAAGATGTGCTCGATATGGCGCGTGCGCATGCCGGTGACCTCGGTGTCGATCCCAATCTCGCTGAAGAAATTCTGACTTCCCTCATTCGGGCCTCACTGACGCACCAGGAACGCAGCCGGGTGATGGCCCAGGCAGCCGGCGACGGGCGCCGTGCGCTGATCATCGGTGGTGGCGGCAAGATGGGCGGCTGGTTTGTCGACTTTTTCAGTTCGCAGGGGTTTCTCACTGTTATCGCGGACACTGATCTAACGCCGGGACCCGGCCGTTGTCTTGACTGGCGCCAGGCGGGTACGGACTACGATGTCATTGTGGTCGCGGCACCGATGGCCGTGTCCGGAGAAATTCTGTCGGAACTGGCTGAGCTGAAGCCTCAGGGGCTGGTGTTTGACATCGGCTCTCTCAAGTCACCGCTAAGGGCAGGACTTGCTGCACTCAAGGAAGCGGGCTGCAAAGTCGCGTCGATTCATCCCATGTTCGGTCCGGATACCGAATTGCTCTCAGGCCGCCACATGATTTTTATCGACGCGGGGTGTCCGCGGGCGACGACCGAGGCCAAGGCGCTTTTCTCTGCGACCATGGTTGATGAACTGGATATGAGCCTCGACGATCACGATCGACTGATCGCTTACGTACTCGGTTTGTCGCACGCATTGAATATCGCATTCTTCACGGCATTGGCGGAAAGCGGTGAGGCTGCACCGAAGCTGGCGAAACTGTCGTCGACGACATTCGATGCGCAGTTGCTCGTCTCGGGTGCGGTGGCGCATGACAATCCACGCATGTATTTCGAAATTCAGAACTTGAATGACTTTGGCATGGATCCGCTGGAGGCGTTGTGTGACTCCGCCGCACGCATTCGCGACGTCGTCGCAAGTGGCGACGAAGCAGGGTTCGTCGACCTGATGCAAAAAGGGCGCGAGTACCTTGCGAACAGGAACTGATGCAAATGCTGTCTTTGAATTGCGTCCGGCGTAATGGATGCCTGGCCGCAAGGCGACTGGCGGGTTCGTGACTCAACTATCGCGAACGCGATAGCGGCTCATCAGGATAAGGAATAACGGCACGCCGAGCGTGGCAGTCAAGGCGCCGACGGGCAACTGCCGTGGAGCCAGGACAGTCCGGGCGAGCGTATCGGCGACGACCAGCAACACGCCGCCCGCGAGCGCCGATGCCGGAAGCACGATGCGGTGGTCGCTGCCTGCGACAATGCGCATGAGATGCGGCACAACCAGGCCGATAAAACCGATCACACCCACAGTCGTGACCGATATGGCGGTGGCGAGCGCAGTGACGCAAAAGACGAGGAGGCGAAAACCGGACACGGGCAGACCGACGATCGCCGCCTGGAGATCTCCGCGAGCGAGCACGTTCAGGTGTCGTGCGAACAACAACCCACCGAGCGTAATCGCGCCGAGCAACCACAGGCTTTGCGCGGGCGCATACGCATAATTCAGATCGCCCATCAGCCAGAACAGCATGCCGCGCAAGTTTTGGTCGGGGCTCAGTGCGAGTAACAACGTAGTCGCCGCACTGAAGCCGGCGGCGAGCACCACGCCGGTCAGCAACAGGCGGGTAGGCGTCCACGATCCGCTGCCTTGCGCAATCGAAAACACGAGCAAGGTGGCGGCCATAGCGCCACCGAAAGCGGCAAAGTCGACGGTCGCCGCGCCAAGGCCCAACATCATCGCCAGCAAAGCGGCAACGGCCGCACCACCCGAACTCCCGAGGATGTAGGGTTCCGCCAGCGGATTGCGCAATAACACCTGCATCAGTACGCCGGAAACCGCGAGGAGGCCGCCGACGCCAAATGCCGTCAGGGCGCGCGGCAGGCGTAATTCAATGACGAGTCGCCGGATGTTGTCCGGTGCAACGCCTGTCAGCGAGTTCCAGACTTGTGCCGCGCTTATATCAGCGCTGCCGGAAGACAATGCCGCAATACCGGCGAGCGCCCATAGAAGGGCGAGACCGGGAAATAACAAATGTGGACGGACCAGGCGCAAACGGTGCTCCGGGGGATTGACGCTATTTAGGATACGGTTGTGGATTGTAATGGATTCGCACGAGCTTCTGGACAGACTCTGACAATCGTGCAAAATCGGGGCAGAGGTTTTAGCGAGTCCCGTGAATAACGACCATATCGACTCCGATGGCTTCCGGGCGAACGTCGGCATTATCCTGTCCAATGATGACGGGAGGCTTTTGCTGGCCGGCCGGGTCGGCAGCAAGGGCTGGCAGTTCCCGCAGGGCGGCATGCTACGTGACGAGTTTCCCGAACAGGCTATGTACCGCGAACTGTACGAAGAGGTGGGCCTGACCCCTGGGGACGTGGCCATACTCGGCGAGACGGAAGATTGGCTGCGCTACCGGCTGCCTGATCGCTTCATTCGCCACGGCACCAAGCCACTATGTATCGGGCAAAAACAACGATGGTTCCTGCTCCGCCTGACCGGAACCGACGACTGCGTCAATTTTGACCAGTCTGATACGCCCGAATTCGACCGCTGGCGTTGGGTCGAATTCTGGCACCCGATCAAGGAAGTCATCTATTTCAAACGACGCGTCTACGCGCAGGCGCTCCACGAACTCGGCCCGCACCTCTACCCGGACGGCTTGCCGCCGCAGCCACGCTGGTGGCCCAAGCACTGGCAGACGATGTTTGAAAAAGATCTGCGCCGCGTCGCCGGGGTCCAGTCAAAAAGGTTTGATGATTGCGAGGCAGATCACGCCGAGCAGGAATAGCACCGGAATCTCGTTAAACCAGCGCAGCCAGCGTGTATTGTCCGGCAGGTCGCCGGAAGCCAGAATGCCTATCCACCGGTAGCAGCGATAGTGATAAACGGACATGGCGGCCAGGAATACAAGCTTTACCTGGAACCAGCGCTGATCAAGGAGCGCGGGATTCACCCGGAGTAAAAGCAGCCCGAACAGCGTCGTCAGGGCGGCTCCGATCGTCATGATAATGAAGAGTCGGCGTTCCATGACGGAAAATCGCGCCAAGTCTGGTTCATCAGACGCTTCGCTGTGGTAGATGAACAGCCGTGGAATATAGAAGAGGCCGGCAAACCAGGTCACCATGAAAGCGATGTGCAGCGCCTTGAACCACAGATAGGCAGACGAAATGGCCATAAGGTGAACTCCTGCAATGACCGGCAGAATGGCGGAAAATGCGGCTGCCGGAGGCCGCTTTATACCCAATTCCGTGACCTGTCGCACTTCTGTTTGGCGGCGCGCCCGCGTAACATGACCCGGGTCCATTCAATAGAAAACCAATGAGTTATCGGTGAAACCTCGATCTCACATGCCTGGAACGGCCACGATTATTGGCTTCCGTGCCGCGATTGTCGTGGCGCTGGCTATTGGTGGATACCTGCTGTTCGAATTCGGCCGCCTGCAGGCGGGCTACAACATCGTCGATACGATTTCCGAAAAACAGGCGTTGCACGACGTTATCGCGGGACTTGAAGATGAGATTGTTGGCCTTAAACAGGAGATCGCACTCCTCGAAACGCATCGCGAGATAGATCGTGAGGCATACCTGGTGGTGGAGTCGAACCTTGCCGACCTGGAGCGCAAGATTCAGGAGCAGTTAGATGCGATCGCCTTTTACCGTGGTATCGTGTCGCCGAAAGACGGTGGCCGCGGCCTGCGCGTTCAGGACCTGAAATTGACGCAGGGCAAAGATGACCGGCATTACAATTTGCGCCTGGTCCTCGTACAGGTCATGCAGCATGACAGGAGCGTTACCGGCAAGGTTGATTTCAGCCTTGAGGGTGCGCAGAACGGCGTTGCGACGACTTACAAGCTGGCGCAATTGCTGCCGGAAGATCAATCCAGCGGCTGGCCGTTTGCGTTCAGATATTTTCAGGACTTTGACCGGGAGCTCGTATTGCCGGAAGGATTTTCGCCGGAGAAGATTACGGTCGAAGTCATATCCGGCACAAAGTCCATCGCGAGTGTGACACAGAGCTTCGACTGGCTCGCGGGAAGCAGTTAAAGAAAGGGAGTAGATATGTTCGCTCGTAAACAAAGAAAGCACAGCGCGGTAGATACGCTGGTCGGATCGAATTCCCAGGTCAGTGGCGACCTCAACTTCACAGGCGGCTGTCATATTGATGGGACGATCAATGGAAACGTCAGCGCGGATGCTGACACGCACTCGGCCCTGAGCGTCTCGGAAGATGGCATGATTGAAGGAGGCGTCAACGTACCTTATGTCGTGTTGAACGGCATCGTGCGCGGCGACATCGTTGCATCGCAACGTGTGGAACTGGGGCCCACCGCGAGGGTCATTGGTGATGTATATTACAACCTGATCGAGATGGCGATCGGCGCTGAAATTAATGGCAAGCTCGTACATCAACCCGAAGGCCAGGTACCACTGCTGGAGAGTACGGAAGAGAACAAGGAATCTCCGGTACAGGTGGCGTCTGCAAACTGATCGAGACAAAAGACACTGAATTATGAGTATTGAAACACCCGTCATTGGGGCGCCGTCAGCGCCGAACCCAATCGTGTTCACCGATGCAGCTGCAGAGAAGGTCGCGCAGCTGATTGAGGAAGAGGATAACCCGTCCCTGATGTTGCGGGTGTTTATTTCCGGTGGCGGTTGCTCGGGCTTTCAGTATGGCTTTACGTTTGACGATGCTGCAGAAGATGGCGACTCGAGCATCGAGAACCAGGGTGTGACATTGCTTGTGGATCCAATGAGTGTGCAATACCTGATGGGCGCCGAAATCGACTACAAGGAAGACTTGCAAGGTGCCCAGTTCGTCATTCGTAATCCTAATGCAACGACAACCTGTGGTTGCGGATCGTCATTTGCCGTTTGATTGTTAGGGTGCGTCGTCGAGGGGCAGTACAACATCACCGGTAACACCGCAGTCCCCCAATCGCCCGATTCGGGCACCAGTCCGGCCCAGGAAGTTCTCGCGGCCGTCGACCTGGGTTCCAACAGTTTTCACATGATTGTCGGCGAGTTACGGCACGGGCAGCTCACAATCATCGACCGGCTGAAGGAAACCGTTCGGCTATCGGAGGGGCTCAAAACAAAAGGCACCCTGACGGAGGCTGCTCGATCACGCGC
>CAZVWF010000012.1:36539-44433 GCA_964630795.1 uncultured Woeseia sp.
TGCGGGTACCAGTGCGCTGCGCCGCGCAAGCGACAGTGGCGATTTTCGCAAGGAGGCGGAACGTGCGCTGGGGCACCCAATCGACGTTATCTCCGGAATCGAAGAGGCCCGGCTGATCTACTCCGGCGTGACCAACAGCATGCCGCCCACCGACGGGTTTCGACTGGTACTCGATATCGGCGGGGGCAGTACCGAGCTTATTCTTGGGCAGGGCGAGAAACCACGTGCACTGGAGAGCCTGCACATGGGTTGCGTGCTGATGACGGAGCGCTACTTTCCCGGCGGTCGCATCAACGAGAAAAATATGGCTGAGGCAAGGCTTGCGGCGCGGCTCAAGCTGCGGCCCGTGAAAGCGTTCTTCCGTGGCGCAACTAACCTGGAAGCCGTAGGCACCTCAGGGACCATTCTCTCGGCGGAGGCGGTGGCACGTCGGCTGGGCGTGATCGAATCAAACGATCTGACGTCGAGTGCTGTCGAAACGCTGATCGCCCGGGTGCTCGAGTTTGACAACATCGCGGCGCTGTCGTTGAGCGGACTGTCCGAACGCCGGTCTCAGGTGTGGCCTGGCGGACTCGCCATCCTCGTTGAACTGATGGAAGTGCTCAGAATTGACCACCTGAAGGTCTCGGACGGTGCCTTGCGGGAAGGGCTCCTGTATGACCATCTGGGTCGCCTCCAGCACCAGGATGCGCGGAAACGGAGCGTCCAGGCACTTGCAACCCGTTACAACGTCGACCAGGCTCAGGCCGCCCGCGTGGCGGCGACGGCAGAGTTGCTGCTGGCGCAGATTGGGAATACCTGGGGTATTGAATCGGACCTCGCGTCGCGGATCCTGGAGTGGGCCTGCCGGTGGCATGAAATTGGTCTCGACATTTCGCATAACACTTTTCATAAACACGGTGCTTATATCGCGGAAAACGCTGATCTGCCCGGCTTTCCCAGATCGGAGCAAAAACTTCTGAGTTTCCTGGTTGCTGCTCAGCGATCATCCATCGATAAGGGACGATTGTCGGCACTACCGACAGCATGGCGCGAGAAAGCGCTGTGTCTCGCGATCGTTTTGCGGCTGGCCGTTCTGTTGAATCGCAGTCGGAAGGCCCTGGATTTGTCAGGCTTGATCGCGCGTGCCAGTGAACAATCGCTAATGTTGTACTTCGCGGATGGCTGGCTGGATGACAACCCTCTGACAGTCGCGGATCTCAGGCGTGAGCAGCCCATGTTGGCGGCTGCCGATATCGAATTGGGTTTCGAATAGGGGTCAGGTGGATCCGGTCAGGGTCCTCAAAAATTCCTGTTGTGCCGAAACGGGTGCATTGTCTTCCGGCGTCAGGCGCTCGTAATGCCCGTCACCGTGCAACACCCATGCGCCGGTGTTGTCCGTGAGAAACAACTCCAGGTCTGCCAGAAGCCGTTTTTTAAGCGGCTTCTGTTTAATGGGGAAACAGGTCTCGTTTCGGCGAAAGAAATTTCGGCCCATCCAGTCAGCGCTCGAGCAATAGAACTCTTCGTTGCCGTCATTGAGGAAGTAATAAACGCGCGAATGCTCAAGGAATCGGCCAATGACCGAACGGATAAGAATGTTTTCGGACAGACCAGGAACGCCGGGCCGCAATGAGCAGATACCACGAACAATCAGGTCTATCTTTACGCCAGCCGCGGACGCCTCATAAAGCTTGTCGATAATTTGCGGTTCGATCAGCGCATTAATCTTGGCAATGACACGTGCTTGCTTGCCGCCCCTGGCGTGCGCAATTTCGCGATCGATTTTCGCAATCATTGCGTCAAACAGGTCGAAAGGCGCCGTCAACACTTTGGCCAGGTTTGTCGCGGCCGTCAGGCTGGTCAGTTGCATGAACACCTTGTGCACGTCTTCGCCAAGCGTTTTGTTGCTGCTCAGGTAGCCGTAGTCGGTATAAGCGCGGGTAGTGCCGGGGTGGTAGTTGCCTGTGCCGAGATGGACATATCGCTTGATGCCATCCTGCTCGCGCCTGACGACCATCGACATCTTGGCGTGCGTCTTGTAACCGACGAGGCCGTACACGACGTGTGCACCGGCTTCCTGGAGCCGGTTGGCGGATGAAATGTTTTCTGCCTCGTCGAAACGTGCCATCAATTCGACAACGACGGTCACTTCCTTGCCGCTTCGAGCGGCATTGATCAGGTGTTCGACGATGGGCGAATTCGAGCCGGTCCGATACAGCGTCTGTTTGATGGCGAGCACATTGGGATCTGCCGCTGCGGCACCGACGAAGTCAACAACCGGCGAGAAAGACTGGTAAGGATGTTGCAGCAACACGTTCTGTTTGCGCAGCACGCTGAATATGCTCTGACCTGTGCTCAATTCTTCGGGAAGACCGGGTGTAAACGACGCGTAATTAAGTTCCGGTCGATCCGGGTGTTTAGCAATGGTGGTGAGTCGGTTGAGATTGACCGGGCCATTGACGGCGAAGAGATCGGCACGGTCAAGGTGAAAGTGGTCAAGCAGAAACTCAACCAGGTCTTCCGGGCATTTGTCGCTGATCTCGAGCCGTACAGCCGCACCGTAACGGCTCGCTTCGAGTTGACCTTCCAGTGCGCGTATCAGGTCGTCCACTTCCTCGTCGTCAACATAGAGGTTGCTGTTTCGAGTGACCCGAAACTGATAGCAGCCCTCGACTCGCATGCCAGTGAACAGGTCTGCGACATTGGCGTGAATGATTGATGAGAGAAACACGTAGGCTTCAGTGCCGGTTTTGACCAGGTGATCTGGCAGGCGAATGATTCTCGGTAACGATCGAGGAGCCTGCACTATGGCACGGTGCCGCTGCCTGCCAAACGCATCTTCGCCCTTCAGTCGAACCACGAAGTTCAGACTTTTGTTGAGCATGCGCGGAAACGGGCGCGACGGATCCAGGGTCAGCGGAGTAAGAACCGGCACCACTTCCTCGCGATAAAACGCGCTGACCCACGCCCGTTGTTTGTCGTTCCATTCATGCCTGTGCAGAAAATGAATCCGCGCATCGGCGAGTGCCGGTAACAATACGTTGTTCAACATCTCGTATTGTTTTGTGACCAGGTTGTTTGTCCGGTATCGAATCTCGTCAAGCAGCTGCTGTGGCGTCAGGTCGCCAGGACCGGCAGGGCCCGCACCGATTTCAACACGTTGCTTGAGACCGGCCACGCGGACTTCGAAAAACTCATCAAGATTAGTACAGGAAATGCACAGGAATCTTAGCCGTTCGAGCAGCGGAACCGCGTCGTCGGCCGCCTGCGCGAGAACGCGCTGATTGAACTCAATCAGGCTCAGTTCGCGATTGATGTAGCGATCAGCTGGCGGTGTAACGGGTGCGACCATCGGGCGATCCGGCATTTGGCGGACCGATCAGTATATCAACGCTCGTGTTACAAGAAGGTTAACTGCCGCCCGAATAGATGGCACCGAGGACCTGGCCTGATGATGCGCCGGTCACTTCCGGCAGGCTGCCGGGCTCATTGGCCAGTCGACGCTTGGCGAGCCAGGCGAACGCGGCCGCTTCGACCCAGTCCGGGTGCAGGCCGTGTTCGTCGGTGGTTGTGACCGCGGCACCCGACAGATAACTACGCAGACGACTCATCAGGTCGGTATTGCGGGCGCCGCCTCCGCATACGAGCACATCGTCAATATCCGGTGCATGCGACAGAATCGACGTCGCTATGGTCCTCGCGGTCAACTCGGCCAGGGTCGCCTGCACATCGTTGCCGGAGACCTGCTGATCGCCAAGTGATGCAATTTTTGATCGGACCCAGCCGTCATCGAAGTATTCGAACCCGGTGCTCTTGGGTGGTGGCTGTTCGAAGTAGGGGTCGTCGAGCATGATCGCGAGCAATGGCTCGTTGATGGATCCGGTGGCGGCCCACGCACCGTTTTCGTCAAACGGTTTATCGCGATGACGACGGATCCAGCCATCCATTAAAGAATTGCCCGGTCCGGTATCAAACCCGAGCGCGGCATCATGGTCAGTCAACAGCATGGTCACATTGGCAATACCACCAATATTGAGCACGCATCGATTTCGTACGTCGTCGGAGAAGAGCCACTGATGAAACGCCGGGGCGAGCGGTGCACCCTCACCGCCGGCAGCCAGATCGCGGCGTCGAAAATCTGCAACGGTCGTTAAGCCAGTTCGGTGCGCGATGATATTCGGATCGCCGATTTGCAGCGTGAATGGTTGCGGGGCACGTGGCTGGTGTCGCAATGTCTGGCCATGGCTGCCAATGGCGACGATGGAGTCCGCACTGTAGTTAGATTTCTCAATAAGTTGTAACACAGCGTTCGCGAAACACTCGGCAACCCGGTGGTCAAGTTGACCGATATTGTCGACAGTGCAATTAGCCGGCTGCCGCGAGGCTGTCATCAGATCGTTCCGCAATTCCTCCGGATAAGGAAACATTGCGGCCATCAGTACGTCACATTCATGATCGGCAAAGCTGACCAGTGCGGCGTCGATGCCATCCATGCTGGTGCCGGACATCAGTCCGATATAGGGAAGACCCGGGTCAGGCTGTTCGGGCATGCCGATTATTCAAGCACGAGCGAGGCAAGCCGGGTACGCTTGTATTGCAAAAGCTCATCCAGAATGGGTTCGACAGACGCCAGGAACTTGGCCCGGTATTCGTTCGGAATGGGATCAGCTTGCGGTAGTTTGACCGTGCGCGAATTGCGATGCACACCGTTCAATCTGTATTCGTAATGAAGATGTACGCCAGTGACCAGGCCGGTCTTGCCGACATAGCCGATTGTCTGGCCCTGGTGCACGCGCGTGCCGTTGCGGACCCTGGGCTGGAAACGTGACATGTGAGCGTACAGCGTCGTGATGTTGCCGCCGTGCTGGAGGATGACCACATTGCCGTACCCGGATTTCACGCCGCGAAAGATGACCTTGCCATCACCGGTTGCCTTGATCGGTGTGCCGAGCGGCGCTGCATAATCGGTGCCCCGGTGGGGCCGAACCGTTTTCAGTACGGGGTGGCGCCGATTGGGATTGAAGGAAGAGCTCACTCGGAAGTCGACCGGTGCACGCAGGAACGCTTTGCGTACGCTATTGCCCTCCGGCGTGAAGTAGTCGGAGCGACCATCTTTGTCAACGTGGCGGATCGCCTGGATGGTCCTGCCGTTGTTATTGAATTCCGCAGCGATGATCTCACCGTCACCAAGGTACTCGCCATCCTGGTAAAGCTGCTCGTAGAGCACGTAGTAGTCATCGCCCGACCGGATATCCAGGACGAAGTCGACGTCCCAGGCGAAAATACCGGCGAGATTCATCACGGTCTTGTCGGGCAGACCGGCATCCATCGCGCTTTCGAAAAGATTCGTCTCTATGCGCCCGTAGGCGGTCTTGCGCCGCACTTCCAACGGACGTTCGATGGTTTTCGTCGTAAACCCGTCTTCGCCCCGCTCAATTCTGAGCGCGGTTGTCAGGTCGAGTTCGCGATACAGGCTGACCAGGCTGCCGTCATCGTGTTCTATGATGAGTTCGTCACCCGGAATCAGTTTCTTGAGGTAGGGGCCTGCATCCCGGAGCATTACCGCGCTGGCGAGGTCGCCGAGGTCAAGATCATTGCGCCGAAACAGTCGGTCGAGCGTGTCACCACGGCGAATTGTCAGATTGAGCGTCGCGTATTCGGGCGGCAATACCAGTGGCGGGTGAAATCCGGCGAACGGAAGCTCGATCAGGTCTTCCTCGGCAATCTCTATCGAGTCATCAGGAGGTGTCGGCGCCAGTGCTTCGGTCTCTGGCGGCTCCACGGGTAACGGATTGACTTCGGTTACGGATGCCAACGGACCCGGGTCATTGGCATCGTTGGCCGGGGAATGAGAAATGGTCAGGAACAGGGCGATGCCCAGCAGCGGCAGCCCGAGCCCGACTGCAAACCAGGGCAGAGCGTTCTGTTTTTCTGCCGGAATTCTCGCCGCCGGTTTGTAATCGTGACGGATGGGACTCAAAGGGCGATTCAAGTCTCAGGTCTCCCCAATCGCTCGACGCCGCTACTCTACAGCGAGTTTTTCGTAAGGTCAAAGAAAACTGTTATAACTCATAGCCTTAACTCAGAATCATCATTTTAAATCAGGATATGACCTGTAAGTTGCCGAAAGAGGTCTACAGGGACCGCATTGAGTGGTACAGTTTCGCGCGAGTGACAGGTCCCCGAGCCATGACAAGTATCAAAGAACAACTCGCCGAACTGAGCCGCGGCGCCGACGAGATCCTTCCCGACGGAGGGCTGGAGGCAAAGCTAAAGCAAAATCGCCCCTTGAACATCAAGGTGGGCTTCGATCCCACCGCGCCTGACCTGCATGTGGGGCATACGGTCGTCATCAATAAAATGCGGCAATTCCAGGAGTACGGTCACAACGTCGTTTTCCTGATTGGGGACTTCACGGGTCTCATTGGTGATCCGAGCGGCAGGGATGCAACGCGGCCTCCGTTGACGCCTGAGCAGATCAATGAAAACGCCACCACTTATAAAGAGCAGGTTTTCAAGATTCTCGATCCCGAGAAGACGGTCATCGATTTCAACTCGCGCTGGCTGGGCGAACTGGGCTCCGACGGCTTGATCAAGCTTGCGTCGCGTTACACCGTGGCCCGCATGCTGGAGAGAGACGACTTTTCGAAGCGATTCGCGGCCGGCCAGTCAATCGCCGTTCACGAGTTTCTGTACCCGCTGGCCCAGGCTTATGATTCCGTGGCACTAAAAACTGATGTCGAAATGGGCGGCACCGATCAGAAATTCAACCTGCTTGTCGGTCGGCACATACAACAGAGTTTCGACCTCGAACCACAAATCGTCCTGACAATGCCGTTACTCGAAGGTTTGGACGGTGTCCAAAAGATGTCGAAAACTTATGACAATTACATCGGTATCACGGATACGCCGGGTGAAATGTTCGGCAAGGTTATGAAGACATCCGACGAACTCATGTGGCGATACTACGAGCTGTTAAGTTTTCGGCCATTGAAAGAGATCGAGACATTCAGGGCCGAGATCGAAGCTGGCAAGAATCCCCGCGACGTCAAATTCGAGCTCGCGATGGAGATTACAGCCCGCTTCCACGACAAGACGGCTGCAGAGGCGGCGAAAGTCGAATTCATTGCGCGATTCCAGAAAGGCGCGATGCCGGTCGACATGGAAGAACTATCCGTCGCGAGCAAGGACGGTAGCCTGGGTATCGCACACCTCTTGAAAGAGGCGGGGCTCGTCAGCAGCACATCCGAGGCATTCCGGATGATTGATCAGGGCGCTGTTCGTATCGATGGTGAGCGCATTCAGGACCGTGGCATCGAGATCGATGCCGGCACCGAGCACATTTACCAGGTTGGAAAACGCAAGTTTGCTAAAGTCAGGCTGAACTGAATTCAATAAAAACAATAAGTTAGATGAAATCTAATCGCGCTGTCCCGCCCGGATTCACAGGGCCCAGCCGGGCTGCGCACATTATTGAAATTATTTGTTGACCAAGCGAAATCCATCGCTATAATGCGCTGCTCGCTGAGGGAACGGTGTCCCTTGGCCAGACCCCGAAAATCAAGACTAAGCAGGCACCTTTGGGCTGTCATTTAGGCCCGCTTGGCCTGTATACTTGTGGGTCTGCCCAAACCTCAAGCACCGGACGCATGTGGGCTGTTGATCTCGGATCGACGGTTCGGCAAGTGGCCGGTTTTGGCTGTTTGGGGATCGCTCTTTAACAATGTAATCAGATAATTTGTGTGGGTGCTCGCGTTGACGTTTGCAATAGGCAAAATCAAACGTGAGAACCAACCTAAATTCTAAGTAATTTAGAGTGGGGATTGCGTTCTTCAAGATAAGCTCATAGCTTTCAAGTGAAGAGTTTGATCCTGGCTCAGATTGAACGCTGGCGGCATGCCTAACACATGCA
>CAZVWF010000013.1:0-1454 GCA_964630795.1 uncultured Woeseia sp.
TGCCTCGACCAATCGCGCTTGTTTCATTGGTACCGTCTGATCGATCCGCTTCCCGATAACCGGCACCGACACCGAGCGCCAGGACATGCGTTTCTGTGTCGATCAGCGTTCGTCCATAGTTAACCGCATAACTCATCTGCTCGGTGATACCGGCGAAACGATCCTTGCGCCAGTCGACCGTACCGAAGACGGACCCCTTGTCGGTGACGTTGTAATCGGTACGCCACCCCAACTGGTAGGCTTCGGCCGTCAAACCCGACGTATCTTCAGCACCGTTTGCCGAACCGTTCAGGCGGTGTTTCCAGCTGTCTTCCTCTCGGGCAATCTCAAACTTCGTGTTGTAGCTTGTCGTCTCCGTGTTGCCCGAGGTGCTCAGGTAGCCGAGTGACAGTGCGCCTGACCAGGGTTCTTCCTCTTCAGCCTCTTCCTGCGCCCAGGTGGCGGCCGCAAGCGAGAGGACGACTGTCGCCAACACTGCTTTTCCTACCACAACAGAAGCCTCCAAGATTGGTTCAGTGTGAATACCGCCCATTGCGGTCGGCAATGCTAGGGCAATCACAACGCGAAATCACCCGTTTCCGGGAATGGCAGGCGACCGGGAAACAGGTCCTTAGTTCGCGTTTTCGACGGGCGTGACAGATTTCATATAGGCGGCGATTGCCAGCCTGTCCTCACGTGTCAATTTGCTCGTATTGTCTTCGATGACGGCAACCATGGAGCTGCCCGTGAAGTCACCGTCGGGCAACATACCGATGTCGAGGAAGTACTCGATGTCACTGAGTGACCAGCGGCCAATGCCGTCTACCCGATGGGAAGAGATGTTAGGGATGTGCTCATCCCCGAACTCGCTGCCCGCGAACTCTTCGTCAGCTATCAGCACACCGGTCGCACTACGTGGTGTATGACACTCGCCGCAATGGCCCAGGTGGCGAACGAGATACGCGCCCCGGTTCCACTGCTGGTCTCTCTCCGGGTCCGGCTCGAAACGGGCCGGTTCGAAATTGAGCGCTTTCCAGCCGCCCGCTGCAAGTCGCGTGTCCATGTACCAGGCAAGGTCATGCTCCGGACTCTCGTTAGATACGGGCTCGAGGCTCATCAGGTAGGCCCTGATTGCCAACAGGTCCTCCCGACTGACGCCTGTGTAGGCCGTATAGGGAAATGACGGGAAGTAGTGCTCACCGTCGGGGCTGACGCCCTCCCAGAAGGCGTTGACGAAATCGCCTTCCGACCAGCCACCGATGCCGGTCTCTTCATCCGGCGTGATGTTTGGAGAATAGAACGTGCCGAACGGCGTCTCCATCGCGCGCCCGCCAGCCAGCGGGACCGCATCGTCCGCATCTTCAGTGTGACAACTGATGCAGCCACCTGCGTAGGTCAGGTATTGGCCGCGCTCGACCAGGTCTTCCTGACCATATACTGACGGGGCCGCCAGCAATGTGGCGGCCCCGACAAAC
>CAZVWF010000013.1:1464-32358 GCA_964630795.1 uncultured Woeseia sp.
TCGTCCAATATACCTGGCGGGCCCCGCCAGATGGGGGGGGGCCCCGACAAACATTACGGACTTAATTCTGGACGCGATAGTCGTCATGGCACCCGCGGCAGCTCATTCCGACATTCCGGAATGCAGCGCCAATTGCTTCACCGTCACCACCCTCGGCCGCCTCGACAAAAGCCGTCGTCGCTTCGGTCATCGCCGCAATCGCCGCAGCGAATCCGTCTGCGTCCTCCCATATCGCTGGCAGTGCTTCAGATTCACCGACTGCCGATCCTTCCTGAAAGACGCGGTGAAGTTCATTTGCAGTGCTATTCAGGCCTTTCGCATGGCCGACGAGGTGGCCGTCGTTGGATACGAGCCCGCGCGCGATCATGGATGCCGCACCGATGTGGCCACGCAGCGCAGTCATGACTGCAACCCGGTAGTCATAAGCGTCCTCCGGCGTGGTCTGTGCGATAGCCGTACAGGACAGGGTTGCCGTAAGCGCCGCGACGGCAGCAATAATTTTGCGCTGCATAAGTTTCTCCCCTTGTTTTCATGCAATTCAATACGTGGTCGAAGAATAACAGGGACTGCGGTTAATACGCGACTAATGCGGTTTCCCCTGATCCCTGCGTGAAATGCGCCATGCTTAGAATGAAGCAATCGGAACATACAGGGGAGAATGGCATGACACTATCTACCATAGTGAAGTTACTGCTCGTCAGCATCGTTGCCCTGAGCGGCTGCGAGGCAGACAGGATGTCGGAAAAAGGCTTCAGCCTGCCCGAGGGCAACACGCTAAACGGGCGTGAAGCCTTCGTATACATGCACTGCCACGAATGCCATACCGTGGCCGGAGAGGAATTCCCGGCGGTTGCGATGGCGGACCCGCCGTTCGTCAAACTGGGTGGCACCGTGACGCGCGTCAAGACTTACGGACAGCTCGTCACGGCAATCATCAACCCTTCGCATAAACTGGCGCCGGGATATCCGGTGGACGTTGTAACGACTGATGGCGAGTCATCCCGGATGCCGGTTTACAACGGCCATATGACCGTCCAGGAACTCATCGACATCGTGTCGTTCCTGCAGCCGCACTACAACGTATACGTACCGCCTTACGAGTACCGCATTTACCCCTGACGGGGTGCCGACCGGTCGCAGGGGGTTCTGTTAGGCTATTGCCCGGTGCAATCATCGGGCAATAGCCAATGAGCGAACCTGACATTCAGGCCGTCAACCAGGACTTTATTCGTTACGACCAGGTATCGAAGCGTCATACCTATCGCCTCGCAGAATGCGACAGCGACGAATTTGATGACGACTACGAAATCCAGACGCTGGATTTCGGCCGTTACCTGAACGGTAATGCGCGCGATCGACAGTCCTTCGCTGAGGATTTCGGTGCGGCCGTGCAGGAAATCGGCTTCTCGGTGCTGACGAACCACGGCGTGGATCCAGCGCTCTACGAGGAAATCGAGGAACGTACAGAGGCGCTTTTCACGTCGACCTCGATGGAAGAAAAGATGCGCTTTCGGGCCAGGCGATTCGGCTCCGTCAGCCAGGGCTATTTTCCGATCAAGGAGACGAGCGACATCCACCCGGACCTGGTGGAGGGCTGGGTCTGGTGCCGACGTGCCTTCGACATGCCGCAGGAACGATCTGCTCCATTCGATCCACAGCAGTTCTGGCCGGACGTGGCCTATGAGCCCGTCATGCGTAAACTGGCGCTCGCGCATGAAGCCCTGTTCAAGCCCGTTACGCAGGCCATGTTCCAGGGTCTCGGATGTGACCCTCACTTGTATGACGAAAAACTGACCCATACCAACTTCGGTCTGCGGCTGAACTACTATCCACCGCTCGGGCGGTCTGACGATCAGTCTGGCGCGAGCAGACTGCTCGGCCACGAGGACGTCGATCTCTTCACGATTCTGCCGGCATCGAAAGTAAGCGGACTGCAAGTCTGGAATCACATGAACCAACAGTGGGTACGCCTCGACCCGCCGCCGGGATCGCTGATCATCAATACCGGTGACTACATGCAACGCATCACCAACGACCGACTGCCATCGACCTCACATCGCGTCGGCAAGCCGCTGGACGGTTCCCAGCGGGACACGGCACGTATTTCATTTCCGATTGCCGTGTACGTCCGGGAAAACGAGATTCTCGAGGTGTTGCCGGGCCTGGGCGAACCAAAATACGAGCCAATCAAGGCCATCACTTTCCATACGCGTAGTACGAGCAAGTTCTATGGCGACGACTATGCCGTAGAATCCCCCGTCAACCATAACGAAGCATCAGGACGCACATGACCGATCCAAGCTGGTATTCCGTACTGCCACCCGTTCTCGCCATCGTGCTGGCGATCTGGACCAAGCAGGTCATCCTGTCTCTGTTCGCCGGCATCTGGATCGGTTCGACATTACTGGCAGGCTTTAATCCGGTTTCCGGTGTGGCGGACGGCATCGACGCATTGATCAACGTGTTCTCGGATGCAGGGGATGCCCGCGTTCTGATTTTTACGTTGTTGATTGGCTCGCTGATCGCAACAATCGAACATACGGGCGGCGTGCGCGGATTCGTGCACTTCCTGGAATCGAGGCAATGGGTGCACAACCGGCTGCGCGCGCAGTTTCTTGCCTGGGCGACCGGCCTGATCATCTTCATCGAGTCGAACATCACGCTGCTCGTGGCGGGCTCGGTCAGCCGGCCCCTGTTCGATCGTTACAAGCTGTCCCGCGAAAAGCTCGCCTATATCATCGACGCCACATCAGCGCCGGTCTGCGCCATGATTCCGCTGAACGCCTGGGGCGCGGTCATCATCGGTCTCGTTGCATCGACGGGCGTCGAGAACCCGCTCGAGGCCTTCATTGCTTCCATTCCGTATAACTTCTATGCCATCACAGCGATCATCCTGTCCGCCATCGTGATCTGGAAGAACATCGATATTGGCCCCATGAAAAAGGCGGAACAGCGCACGCAGGACGGCGACATACTTTGGCCCGGCGCGACGCCCATGGTCGATATTTCCGAGGAGCAGGTAGAGGACGAGCCCGACAAGGTCCCTTCAGCGGCCCTGATGCTGATTCCCATTGTCGCCATGGTGCTGATGATGCCGGTGGCGCTTTACATCACCGGCAATGGCAACCTGATCGAGGGTTCCGGTTCGACGTCCGTGCTCTGGTCCGTGATCGTCGCCATCCTCGTAGCGTGGCTCATGAACTTCATCCATGGCGAGCACTCCGTGAATGAGTTGATGCGCCTGTTCATGAAGGGTGCGGGCGGCTTGCTGCCGATCGCCACGATCCTCTTGTTCGCACTTGCGCTGGGTGATATCGCCAACCTGCTCGGTACCGGCGTCTATGTCGCCACGCTGGTGGGCAACACGATCCCCGAACCGCTGTTGGCGCCACTCGTGTTTATCGTGTCCGCCTTTATCGCTTTCTCGGTTGGGTCGAGCTGGGGTACGTTTGCAATCATGATTCCTATTGCGATACCGATCGCAACAACGCTTGGCCTGCCGATGCCGCTGTTACTCGGCGCCGCGATTTCGGGCGCCATATTCGGCGATCATGCCTCACCGATCAGTGACACGACCGTCGTGGCATCAATGGCCTCCGCCACGGATCACATTGATCACGTCAGGACGCAGCTGCCCTATGCGCTGGTCGCCGCAGCGATCGCAGCCACCGGGTTTTTCCTGGCGAGTTTTGCCGCCTGACTCAGATAGAGCCCGAAAAACAGTACGCCACCGGCCCTGTCATCGTCGCCACCCCCTCTTCGCTGATATCGATGATGACGTCGCCCGCCGGCATGCTCACCCTGATGCTCCGTTCATCGGTCAGGCCGCGCGCCAGCGCCGCACAGGCGGCAACACAAGCCCCGCTGCCACATGCTGTCGTCAGGCCGGCGCCACGCTCGTAGACTTTTGATTGCAGATGATCGGGGGCAAGCAATCGGGCTATGCCGACGTTGACCTGTTCAGGAAACAGCGCGTCCTGCTGAATACCAGGTGCAAGTGCTTCGAGATCGACTGCATCGACATCATCAACGAAGAAAACGATATGAGGATTGCCGATATTCAGTGCAATGCCGTCATCAAGTGGTCCGGCGACATAGTCGACATGCAAAGTGTCGATCTCGCGGCTTAATGGAATCGCCTGCCAGTCCATCGAGACCGCACCCATCTCGCAACTGACTACCTCATTGCCTGTGCGCTTGCACTCGATCTTGCCGGCCCGTGTTTCGAGCACGACCTGGTTCGCGCCTGCCTCCTCGAGTAACAACCAGGCGACACAGCGCGTCGCATTACCACAGGCCTCCACCTCCCGTCCGTCGACATTGATGATTCGCATGAATGCATCAGCCGACGCTGACGGTTCGATGACGATCAACTGATCACCACCGACTCCGGTCTCCGGATCACAGATTCGAATGACCTCATCTATCGATGGTGCGAACGGGTCGGACCTGGCGTCAACAATCACGAAGTGATTCCGGAGGCCGTGCATTTTGATGAACGGACGCCCGGTGACAGGCCGGGAAAACGGTGGCATTTGGCTCATGCAGCAGTTCGCGGAACGACAGGTGTCGATCACGCGATTATAGAGTACATTGATAGCCCGCCAGGGGAGCAAGAAATGACGGAACAACTTTTTCGGGACGATTCCTACCTCAGGGAATGTGAAGGCACAGTCACAGACTCCGGGGACAACAGCATCGTGCTGGATCGCACCGTGTTCTATCCGATGGGCGGCGGCCAGCCAGGCGACACCGGCACGATCGAGTGGGAAGGCGGCAGCGCTGAAATTATCGACACTCGCTATGGCGAGGATGGCTCGATTCGACACCTGACCGGGGAAGATTCTGCCCTGCCCACCGCAGGCACCGCAGTTCGCGCTGTCCTGGACTGGGATCGCCGCTACCTGCATATGCGCATGCACACAGCCATGCATCTCCTTGGCTCCATCCTCCAGTACGGCGTTACCGGCGGAAATATTTCGGCGGCCAAGAGCCGGCTCGACTTCGACATGGAAGAGACCGTAGACAAAGAAGCTGTCGGTGCAGCATTGACAGCACTCGTGGCCGCAGACCATCCGGTCAGCTGTCGCTGGATAACGGACGAGGAACTCGACGCACAACCCGAACTCGTGCGCACGATGTCCGTCAAGCCGCCGAAAGGTGCGGGCAAGGTGCGATTGCTCGAAATCGAAGGCGTCGACCTGCAGCCCTGTGGTGGCACGCACCTGAAGTCGACGGCTGAAGTCGGCAACGTCAGCATCGGTAAGGTCGAGAAGAAGGGGCGACGAAACCGGCGCGTGAATATTCTGCTCGATCAATAAAGACAACCCACCAGGAACCGAAACCATGCCCTCAATCAATCGCCGCAGATTCGTGACATCGATGGTCGGTGGTGCGGTTGCGCTGTCGCTGACACCGGCAGGATTTTCACAGTACGGACCGATCCCCGGCAAAGTATTGCTGCGGTTCAACGAAAACCCGTACGGACCCAGCGAAAGGGGTTTGCAAGCCGCGGCAGATGCCGCCCGCGATGGCGCCTACTATCCGCTTGAAATCACCGGCAATCTGCTCGACGCAATCGCCGAGCGAAACCAGCTAAGCCGGGATAACCTGGTGTTGTCGTCCGGATCGAACGAAGCGCTGCATGCGGCGATGGTCGCCTACGGCAAACGTGGCAAGATCGTCACCGCAGCACTGACCTATACCGATCACGTCGCCTATTCGAAACGCATGGGCGTGGAGTTTGTAACGGTCCCTCTCGCCGACGACATGTCCATTGATCTTGATGCGATGGCCGCTGCCGTCGACGACTCGGTCAGCCTGGTTTACGTGTGCAATCCGAACAACCCGACGGGACTGACACTCGACGGTAACAAGCTGCGCGCGTTCTGTCGTGCCGTAGGCAAGAAGGCGGTTGTCCTTGTCGACGAGGCCTACAACGAGATCACCGATCAACCCTCATACACCTCCGTCGTTGACCTGGTCCGCGAAGGCGAGAACGTCCTCGTCATGCGGACATTTTCGAAGATCTTCGGCATGGCCGGCTACCGCGTCGGCTATGGCATGGGTCACCCCGACATTGCCAGCCTGGTGACCGACCACGTGATGGCCTGGCCTAACGGTGTCGGCCTGGCTACCGCTTACGCGAGTTACCTTGACGATGAATTCATCGCCTTTTCCCGTGAGAAAATCCTCGAAGGCCGGGACATGGTGAACGAGACGTTTCGCCGCAACGGTATCGAGCCGTTACCGTCGCAGACCAATTTCGTTTATGCGGATATCGGTCGCGACTCGGAGGCATTCGCCAAACAGATGGCAGAAAAGAATGTGCTGATTCGCGGCAGCGTCGGCGGCCCGTCAACCTACGCCAGGGTCAGCATGGGCAAGCTCGAGGACATCGAGGTCTTCGATCGGGTATTCACCGAGGTATACAACGGCTGAATTCAATCTAGCGCGGCCGCCGGGGCGTATAGGCCTCTGCTTCTTCGGGTGTCAGCTCGATAACTTTCAGGTGCCAGCGAATGAATGACGCGTTGATCCGAAACCGGTACTTCCCGCTCGTATTGAACATCCGTACGCCATTGCCGAGCGCCTTCGCTTGCAAAATATTACCCTGCAGGATACCGGTCGTTCCGTCGACCAGATCGAGGTCGAAGGAAATCATCTTGTTGTAGTCCGAGTTGATACGCCAGTCCAGGATCCAGGGCGCCTGTACCTCGAACGCGGCCGTATTGCGGTTGCCGGAGCCCATGAACTCGGCCACCTGTTCCTCAGCGCTTGCAGTGACGGTGACTGCGAGGGCCACCAGCAGCATCGCCGCTCTACATTTTCGTCGGATCATCTTGGAAGCTCCCTGTCAGCGCACATCATAGAGGAGAGTCGCACCCGGATCACTGTTCCGCCGTCGGGGTTATGCGTATGGCGAATGCCGTCGAAGCCGGATCAGCGCAGCGACTCCAGCGTTTTCTCTATACGCTGGAACGCATCCTCGAGCGTCGCACGGGGCTGGCCAAAGGCCACCCGCAGATGGTGGTCCATGCCGAAAGAATCACCAGCGCCCAGGAACACGCTGGCTTCCCGGCACAATATCTCCATGAGCTCCGTCGAATTGATATCCAGGTGGTAGCGGATAAATGACACCGCAGATGCCTCCGACGGCGTGTAACTGAACAGGCCATCCTGACTGTTCATCCATTCTTCCAGAATCGGAAAGCCGTTCCGGATGTATTCGCGCGTTCGTTTCAACAGACGCGGTCGCACTGCCGGTGACAATGCATGCGCAGCCAGGATATTACTGATGATGCCAGCCGTGATGGTCGTGTACTCGTGGCGTCGCCAGATATCTTCGACAATATCCGGCGGTCCGACCAGCCAGCCAACACGCAGGCCCGGGCAGGCGTACGCTTTACTCATGCTGCCGAGGCACAGGACCTTGTCATACCGACCAAAGAAAGATGGCGTCTCTTCTTCTTGCAGTCGTTCCGCGCCGCGATACACCTCATCGGCAAGAATCCATGCGCCTACCTTGTCGGCGGCGGCCACAACGGCGTCCATTTCATCATCAGTCATGATCTTGCCGGTGGGGTTGTTCGGATTGACGATCGCAATGATCTTTGTTTTGTCACTCACGCCCGCATTCAGCTCGTCGGTATCAACCGCCCAACCCGATTCTGATACGAGACGAAAGGTCTTGACGACGTTGCCGCTGTTCGCGGCAATACCCCAAACCTGTTTGTAGGTGGGCGTCTGGGTCAGTAACTCGTCACCCGGTGCCATCAGGGTCTGCATGATGATGTTGTTGGCTTCGGCAGCACCGACCGTCACGAGGACGTTTTCCACACCTGCGCCGTCATATAGCGCGGCGATATTCTCGCGCAGCTCCGGATTGCCGTTCACATGCGGATAATTAATCTCCGTGGCCAGCAACTCGCTGACCTTCTCGCTGTCGTCATCGAGGAGTTCGTCCAGGCGTATCGGGTGAACCCCGCTCTCGGTGAGATTGATGTCGACTTTTTGTTCCCAAAGCGACTGGTGGTATTCGAGGTCGAACGGTGTGAATGCCATTGATCGATGTCCAATGTGGGCTCAGGCGCCCGATCATATCCGGGCGTGGGTGTCATGAGCAAAAGTCATGGTAAATTCCTGTATCCGCGACAACGGGAACAACAATGCAGCGCGATTCCAAACTGATGGACATACTGACGGGCTACGCGTCTGCCCATCAGCATCCGTTCAATGTGGCCGTCCACCTGGTGGGCATTCCAACGATCATGCTTGGCGTGTTTATCGTATTCAGCTGGGCAAACTGGTCAGTGGGCGGAATCACGATCAATGGCGCGCATGTGGCCCTGCTGATCCTGCTGGCTTTCTATCTCACGCTGGACGTCGTGTTCAGCATCGTATTTCTTGTCTACGCGGTACCGGTAACCTGGTTCGCCACGATAATTGGCGAGCAACCTGCAGCGACTTCCGGCACCATTGCGGCAGCGACATTCTTTGGCGGCTATGCCGCACAGTTTGTCGGCCACGCCGTCGAGAAGTCGATTCCGGTTGTACTGAAACACCCCGTACAGGCGAATCTCGCGGCACCCTTTTTTGTCGTCGTTGACGTGTTCGGGTTTCTCGGGCTGCGCGATGAATTGTTTCAGCATGTGCAGGCGCGCGTCGCAGAACTGGGGCAGCAGGAATCAGCCTGACGAAACGAACACGCATCATGATGGCAAGAGACGACAGAGAAGGACGCAGCAAGGGCAGGCCGAGCCGCGAATTTAACTTCACGAGCTTTGTGTGGCGCCTGGTCGCGTCACTGTCCCTCGTACTGGTCAGTTACAACCCCACGCAATACAACTACTGGGTGTGGGTGATTACCGCCATGAATAACGAACCGTCGACGCTTGGGCCTGAACACTTCGTCACCGGGGTCGTACTCCTGATCGGCTGGGTCATCCTGCTCGCGGCGACACAACGTTCGCTCGGTCTCCCCGGCCTGATGCTGGGTGCAATACTGCTGGGTGGCGTTGTCTGGTTACTGGTCGACATAGGCTGGCTGAACGTCGCGACGGTGTCATCGGCGACGTGGATAGCGCTGTTTTGCATTGCCCTGCTCCTGGCCGTTGGTCTGAGCTGGGCGCATGTCTGGCGAAGGTTAACCGGACAATTCGAGGTCGACGATGGTGACAACTAACCGGGCACTCGCCTGTTGGCGCGATACGGCGCTAAAAGACGGCAGAAGTACTCATGCACGTTCCGTGTACACACCGTTTTCTGTCCGCCTGCGTCTTGTCTCGCACTCGGCAGTCAAGTATTCAATTGAGGGGACATGTTGATGAGATTTCGAATTTCCGGGCTGATACTGGCGCTTGTAGCGCTGATGTCCTCTGCATGCACGCGGGAACAGGCTGCACCAACCTGCAGTAATGACGGTGGTTATGTCATTGATACCACGATCATTGACGGGACGGGTGCACCGGCATTTGCGGGAAATGTCCGAATCAGGGACGGTGTGATTGCCGAGATAGGCACTGCAATCGATCTGTGCGATGGCGAAACGCTAATTCACGGCGATGCCCTGACCCTCGCACCGGGGTTTATTGATACCCACAGCCATGCTGACGGCGCCATCCGCAACCTGCCGGACGCGCTCAATCACGTCAGCCAGGGCATCACGACTGCGATCATCGGCCAGGACGGCGGTTCGCAATACCCGCTGGGCGAGTTCTTTGCGGAGCTCGAGGCAAACCCGGTAGCGCTGAATGTCGCGTCGTACGTCGGTCACAACCGATTGCGTTACGAAGTCATGGCCGATGATTTCAAACGGGTTGCAACCGAGGACGAAATTGAGCAGATGAAGGTCATGTTGCAGGCGGAGCTGGATGCAGGTGCGCTCGGCCTGTCGGCCGGCCTCGAGTATGAGCCCGGCATTCACTCGGAAACATCGGAAGTGCTTGCGCTGGCCCAGGTCGCCGCCGATGCCGGCACCCGCTACATCAGTCACGTAAGGAGCGAAGATCGCTGGTTTGAGGATGCCATTGACGAAATCATTCTAATCGGCCGCGAGACCGGCATGCCGGTGCAGGTCTCTCATCTGAAACTGGCGATGAAACGACTCTGGGGCAGCGCGGACGACGTCATCGCAAAACTGGACGCCGCCCGTGCCGAAGGCATCGACATTACCGCCGACATCTATCCCTACGAGTACTGGCAATCGACCATCATGGTGCTGTTGCCGGACCGGGATCACACGAATCGCGAGACGATTGCCAACGTGCTGGACCAGATCGCGCCACCCGATGGCCTGTGGATGACGCGCTTCCAGCCCAACCCGGATTACGTGGGCAAATCGCTTACTGAAATTGCGGCGCTGCGAGAAGTCGATGTCATTACCGCGTTTACCGAGATCGCACAGGAAGCGCTCGACTGGGAGGCCGAATATGGCGAGCGCGCCGAGATGATCATCGGTACGAGCATGGTTGAAGCCGACATCCATAAACTCCTGTCATGGCCGCACGCGAACATCTGCACGGACGGCGGACTGCGCGACCTGCATCCGCGCGGCGCAGGGTCGTATCCGCGCATTCTCGGGCGATATGTCCGTGAGCAGAACCTGATGTCCCTTGAGACGGCCGTGCACAAATCAACCGGCATGGCGGCGAAACACATGGGCATCACCGACCGCGGGCTGATCAGGGAAGGCATGAAGGCAGACCTGGTGCTGTTCGATCATTCGACCATCATCGACCATGCCACGCCGCTGGATCCGCAGCGGATATCGGAAGGCGTTGATTCCGTCTGGGTTAACGGGGAACGAGTCTTTAAGGACGGTGCCTCAACAGGCGCCCGTCCCGGCCAGGTGATTCGCAGAAACTGAATCGCTCCTACCGGGCTTTCGCCCAGTTGACAGCGATCTCGCCCACCTTGCGGCCGAGCGCCGGACCCGACGACTCGGTTGAGTTACAGAACACTACGACGGACAACTCGAGGTTCGGATAGCGGTTGTAAATCGTGCTGAACGCGACCCAACCCCCTGTATGACCGATCATGAACTCACCATTACGCTCATCGACACGCATGCCGAATGCGTAGTGGACATTTCGCGGACCTTCATCGGTCATCGCAATGGTATCCGGATGTGGCGTCGTCACTAAATCGATCAGAGACTGGCCGCTTTTGCCGAGCTGGTTGTCGTAGAAATTCTGATCCCAGTGAATGAAGTCATCGAGACTCGTATAGACTCCGCCGTCACCAACCCAGCTAAGGTTCGTCATGAAGATTTCCCAGCTGCCATCCTCCATCTTCCGATAACCATCGGCCCGATTGGTGACAACCTGGTTGACGTTGTCATTGAAGCGGGTGGCATCCATGCCAAGTCGGCCAAATATCTCTTCATCCGCGAATTCACGAAGCGTCTGGCCGCTGACGCTTTCGACGACGTGTGCCAGCAGGAAATAGCCCAGGTTTGAATACTGATAGGTCGTGCCCGGTTCGTGAATGAGGTCCGCCCTGGCAACCATTCCGTAAAATTCTTCAATTGTCGCGAAGTCCTCGTTTCCGTAGCGAAACTCGATTCCGCCCGGGTGCAGCGCCGGGTGGTCGTAATCACCCATCCCGGCAATGTGGTGCACCATCTGCCGAATCGTGACTTCATGGCCGTAGTCAACGAGATCCGGCAGGTACTCGTGAACATCCGCATCGAGATTCAGGTCCCCTCGCTCGGCCAGGATCGCAATCGCCATCGCCGTAAACTGCTTGCCGACAGAGCCTGTTCTGAAGATCGTCGTCGAATCCACCGGGATCGAGTATTCCAGGTTCGCAAGGCCATAACCTTTCTTGTGGATGTACTCTCCCCTGTAGATCACACCAGCGGCACAACCAGGTTCGGTCGCACCGTCGATGCCGGCGAAGACACTGTCGATCGCAGCG
Organism: uncultured Woeseia sp.; assembly: GCA_964630795.1. Classification (GTDB taxonomy): domain Bacteria; phylum Pseudomonadota; class Gammaproteobacteria; order Steroidobacterales; family Woeseiaceae; genus SZUA-117. Next base: position 13,384 of record CAZVWF010000013.1, read on the forward strand.
CCAAGTTCCGCATCAGCGTGGGTGACAGCCGGAGCGGCAATCATCAGCGCCGTGGCGAGCACGAGCCCTGACGACCCGCCGGGGCGGGTTCCTGCGAAAAAAATTCTAGTTATTCCCGGCATACCTGGCCTTCAGGTCAGCAAATGTCGCTGACAATTCTGTCAATCTGTCCGCCGCCTCGACACCGGGTGCCTGGTCCGCACCACTGATCATGTTGAGCAGAAATGAGATTTGGCGGGCGAGCATGGGTCGCGGATAGATGATCTCGGCGTCCTTCACCTGGTTCAGCACGTCCGTTACCAATAACAGGCGCTCCGCCTCATCCGGCGTCAGATCATCGCTGCGCTTCTCGAGGTCGGCCTGCTCATTCTCGACGGTCTGCTGAAACTGCCGTACCCCGGACACCAGGTCGGTCAGAACCAACTGCATCGCAACCTGCTCATCGATATCCTCCAGACTGGTGCCCTGTGCGGTGACGCGCGGATCCACGACGATCGTCAATACCTGGCCGACCGTCGTTCCACCCGCCGTCAGACGAATCGTGTAATTCCCCGGCCGCACCAGCGGTCCGCCGGTGTAGCGGTCGTCTTCGTCCTCGTCCCAGGCACCAAAGTGGGTCATGTCCCAACGGAATCGATTGGTTCCTGCTTCGGCCGACAGGTTTTCGTTGACAACAACGCGCGACTGGCTGAGTTGCATATCCTCGATAATCTCGATGTCCGTATCGCCCTCGCCCGGTTCGCTTTCGTAAGCATTCACAAGCGCGCCGCTCGCATCGAGGATTTCGAGTCGAATCGGCGTCTCTATACCTTCGGGCAGGTAGTAATCGATGATCGCCGCCGGCGGTGGGTAGTCCGGCACCCCGTTTGCGCTGCGATCGCGGTGAATATTCCGATAACGAATGGTGTCTTTCGGCGTGAACATCATCACATCATCACCTTGCGTATCGAATGCCGGGTCGCGCAGGGTGGCAATATTGTCAAGCACCCAGAAAGACCGGCCCATCGTCGAGATCGCGAGATCGCCGCGAATCACTTTCAGGTCAGTGACCGGTGTAACGCCCAGGTTTTGCTGGAAACGATGCCAGTTTTCGCCGTCGTCCAGGGAAACGAACATGCCCCACTCGGTACCTGCAAACAGCAATCCATTGCGGACCGGATCCTCTCGCACGACACGCACCGGGAAATCATCAGGAATGCCGTCAACAATCTGCTCCCAGCGCCGGCCGAAGTCCTCGGTCTTGTAAATGTAGGGACGCCAGTCACCGAACTGGTAACGCATTACCGTAATGTAGGCCTTGGCTGCGTTGTGCGGTGAAGGCTCCACCGAATCGACCCGGCCGCCTTGCGGCAATCCGCGCGGCGTGACGTTCTCCCAGGTCTCACCGCCATCCTGCGTAACATGGACCGGCCCATCATTGGAACCAGCCCAGATGACGCCTTCCTGTACCGGCGACTCTCGCAGGCTGTATAGCGTGCTGTAATACTCCTCGCCCGTAATGTCGCGCGTAATCGGGCTGCCCGAAATGACCTGGGTCTCGTCCTCGAACGCGGTCAGATCGGGAGAAATTGTTGCCCAGGTTTCGCCGCCATCGGTCGTCACATGAACGTACTGCGATCCCATGTAGACCTTGTCGGGATCGTGCGGCGAAACGGACAGCGGCGCGACCCGTTGAAAACGATACTCAAGGTCCCGCGGATTGTGGCCGTAGATATTTCCTGCACCAATCGCATATTCCTTTTCGGTACCGATACGTTTGTCGAACACAAAGAAGCGGCCCTTGCACTCCGCATAAACGATGTTGTGATTGCCGGGTTTGGGTATCGCCGGGCCGGTCTCACAGCCACCGGAATCAACCAGCCAGGCTGCCGGGTCCTGGGCGCGAAACGGCGGCATGCTCGGCGATGCGATCGTCGTGCTGTTGTCCTGCTGACCGGCATAGAGCCAGTAGGGATACTGGTCATCGACCTCGACCGTATAAAGCTCCGCGGTCGGTTGATTGAACTGGGTTGACCAGGTTTTGCCACCGTTGTGCGTGACGTTTGCACCGCCGTCGTTCCCCTGGATGAACAGGTCCGGATTGTTCGGGTTGATCCACATATCGTGATTGTCTTCATGCGGGACGCGCAGTCTTTCCCAGGTCTTACCGCCGTCGGTCGACTTCTTATTAAGTGTGGCCATGCTGTAAACGACGTCCGGATTCCTCGGATCGACTTCGATATTCGCGTAATAGAAGGGGCGCGTTCGGATAGTGGAATCGCTGGAAACCTGCTTGAAGGTATTGCCCTGGTCGACCGACTTGAAAAGGCCACCCTCCTCTCCCGGTGCCTCGACCAGCGCATACACTATGTTCGTGTCAGACGGCGACACCGCGAGGTCGATCTTGCCGATCAGCCCGGCAGGCAGGCCTTCAGTGATCTTTTCCCAGGTGACGCCGGCATCGACCGATTTATACAAACCGCCTTCGTCCTGTTCCCCACCGGAGATGATCGTCCATGGTTTGCGTTCCGCCTTCCAGGCGGTCGCGAAGACAATATTCGGATTGCTCGGGAGCAACTCGACGTCAGAGAAGCCGACGGTATCCGAGTGGTAGAGCACGCGCTCCCAACTCCTGCCGCCGTCCACTGTCTTGAATACGCCGCGTTCCTCATTCGCATTGAACGCCTGACCGATGGCCGCAACCCAGACGATATTGTGGTCCATCGGGTCGATTTCGACGGCACCGATCTGGCCGGCTTCCCGAAGGCCAATGTGTTGCCAGGTATCGCCACCGTCGATCGACTTGTACATACCTTTACCGGCGATGACGTTGCTTCGAAGGCCATCGGAGCCGGTTCCGACGTAAACGATGTTGGGATCATTCTGTGCCACAGCGATATCGCCGATCGAGGGCGTCTCGAAATAGCCATCGGACACCACCTGCCAGGTCGTGCCGTAATCTTCCGTTTTCCAGACGCCGCCACCGGATGCGCCCAGGTAAAAAGTCGCTGGCTCTGCAACGGTGCCGGCCACCGCCGTTACTCTGCCACCACGCGATGGGCCGATATTCCGGTATTCAAAGTGACTGAAATCCTGTGCGAGTACGGCGCCGGCCATCAGTGTAGAAAGCGCAGCAGTCAGGAAGGTCGTTATTGTTTTCATTATTGTTCTCACCGTTGGACGGTCGTCAGGAAAAATTACATCAAATCGCCCGCCGGGGCGCGCAACCATTGATCAGTTGAAATAGAAGTCCGCAATCTGCTCAGCCAGCGGCGCGACATCGGGTCCCGCCCGATTGGTCAAAACGATGATCGTCATTTGCTCATCGGGAAACCGCTGCATGAAGTTGCGGAAGCCGCTGGTGCTGCCACTGTGATGCAGGCGCCTGTGTCCCTTGTAGTCATCGATTCGCCAGCCAAATCCGTAATTCTCGAGTCCGGGCATCCAGGCCTGTGCCCACATCTCGGCAGACAACAGGTCGTTATCGTAGAGTGCCTGGTCCCATTTGTACAAGTCCATCACCGACGAGTACACGCCGCCATCACCCAACACGGCGCTCCAGGCGCTCTGGTCAGCGGGCTCGATCTGTCTTCGATTCACTTTGTACCCCAGCGCCCGGTTTGTGACCTCGTTCGTGCCGCGACGATAGGCGACTGTTTCGTTCATGCCCAGCTTGGAAAAGATGTGTTGGTCGAGAAACTGCGGAAAAGACTGCCCGGACAGGTCTTCCACGAGGACAGCCAGGATCGCATAGGCCGAGTTGTTGTAACGATACTCGGTGCCGGGCGGAAAATAGGTGCTGGTCGTATGGGCGATGAGATCTACAACACCACGATCGAGTATCTGTTCGGGAAACTGATCGCCATAGATCGGCTCGTAATCCTCGATGCCCGATGTGTGCTGCAGCAGATGACGAATCGTGATGCCGTCCATGAAAGTCGGAAACATCGGGAAGTGCTTGCGAATCGAATCGTCAAGCTGCAGCTGCGCCTTCTCGACCAGCATCAATATTGCCGTCGCTGTGAACTGCTTGGTGACCGAAGCGAGGCGAAAATTGGTTGCGGGTGACACCAGCGCACCGGTCTCCATATCCGCCACGCCATAACTCCGAACGTCCGGGGCCTGGCCATCCCTGATGATCATGACCGACGCGCCGGGCGTGCCATCCGGACGATAGTCGGCGAACAGCTGGTCGATTTCATCACCCTGGTTCATCGAACAACCGACAAATATAAGGACTGGCAAAAATAGGACCGAATTCCGCATGCTCCCTCACCGTTCTGGCCACAAGTGGCCGGAAAGAGTGCAATAATCGGCGGGACATAACAATTGCCGCAGAAACGATGAAATACCGATCCCTGATTGCAAACACACTGTTAGTCGGCCTCGTGGCCTGCCAGCCGGACACCGAAACCGTTGCCCCTGGCATCGCAAGCATCGACGAGCAATCGCCGTCGGCACGTAATGCAACGATCGTGCACTGCGGCAGGTTGATTGATGGCATCTCCGGCGAACCGAAAGTTGATCAGACCATCATGATCGTTGACGGTCGTATCGACACGCTGACAAACGAGCAGGCGTTCGCCGACGATATCGACCTGTCCGACTACACCTGCCTCCCGGGCCTGATCGACACGCACGCGCACATGGTCGAAGGAACGGACACGGCCGATCTCAGCGTGTACCTGACAAGGACGTCTGAAGAGCAACAGGGAATTGCCACGGAATTGGCCTGGAAAACGCTGACGGCCGGCTTTACGACGGTGAGAAACCTGGCGGCCTACGATGGGTTTGCGGACGTCGTATTGCGGGATCGAATCGACAGCGGTGAAATCCCGGGCCCCAGGATGCAGGTGTCCGGCTTTTACCTGACCATTCCGGGCGGCGGCGGCGATCTTCTGATTCCGGGCTACGCAGAAGACGAAATTCCGGCGCGCCTGCGAATGGGCGTGTCTCGCGGACCGGAGGAGTTTCGGCGCAATGCATTAAAGGCGATCAATGGCGGTGCGAGCGTATTGAAAGTGATCGCATCAGGTGCCGTCCTTGCTTACGGTGGCGTGCCCGGATCGCCCGAAATGACACCGGAAGAAATTGCGGCGGTGGTCGAGGTGGGCCACGCCGCAGGTATAAAAATTACCGCACATGCGCATGGCGCAGAGTCGATAAAGAATGCGATTCTCGCCGGAGCGGACTCAATCGAGCACGCATCATTGGCCGATGACGAAGCTATCACGCTTGCGCTGGAACATGACGTTGCCTTTTCCATGGACATATACAACGGCACATACATCGCATCGGTCGGCCGTGAGGAAGGCTGGCCTGAGGAATTTCTACGCAAGAACGACGAAACGACGGAAGCGCAACGGCAGGTTTTCTCCAAAGCTGTCGAGGCGGGCGTGCCGATCATCTACGGCACCGACTCCGGCGTTTATCCGCATGGTGACAACGGAAAGATGTTTGCGATACAGGTCGAGCGCGGAATGAGCCCGATGCAGTCCATTCAATCGGCAACTTCGGTCGCCGCAAAGTATATGGGATGGGAGCGCGACGTCGGCGCGATCGTGCCCGGCCGCTACGGCGACATCGTTGCCGTGCGCGGAAATCCGCTCGACGATATCTCCCTTCTGGAGAATGTCGAGGTCGTGATCAAGGGCGGAGTGCGTTACAAGTAATCAGGCCACGCTGCGAATCATCGGGGTTTACGAATTCATTGAAGGCCAAAGGCCGGTTAACCCGGTGCCTGACACAAGGCCTCGATCTGCTGTTGTTCGCTGCTGAACTGCCGGGTGTGGACGCGTTGAAGGTACTGGATCCGGGCTGCTTGTCAGGGTTTCGCGGGATCTTGCGAAAAACGCTGTCTTCATGAGCCCGGGCCGCCCAGGCGCACCAGTACATAGCCGATATAAAGAATCAGGAGAACGCTCGCTTCAGGCGGCCGGACGCCGCGGCCGGTCACGTACAGGAAGATCAGCACGAGTATTGTGGCAAGCAGCAGTACGGGCAGGTCCACGTACAAAATGGCGGCGGGCACGACGAGCGGTGAGATAACGGCAGCGACACCGGGCACCAGCAAGGTATCGAGCACATTGCTGCCGACAAGATTACCGACAGACAAACCGCCGCGTTTTTTCAGCAGAGCAACGAAACTGACGGACAACTCGGGCAAACTGCTGCCCATGCCGATTACGATGGCTGACACCGCGATATTGCTCAGGCCAACACGTTCCGCAAAGCTCGCCGCATAGACGACGGTCAGTTCAGCCGCGAACAACAGCAGGACGAGGCCGGTGGCGAGTATGACCCACGCACGCCAGGCCGGCATGTGCATGATCTCTTCTTCGTTGTCCGGCACTTCCGCGCGGCGAAAAATGATGACAGCGAGATATGACGTGTAACAGGCGACCAGGATCAGGCCTTCGAATCTCGAAATGACGCCGTCATAGGCGAAGAGAAAAAGAGCGGCAATACTGCCGACAAGGAAGAAGGTATTCCGCGGCAGGAACTTGCGGTTCATGGCGCCGTAACCAATGAACCCGGCCATGCCGAACACGAGGGCGAACTGGCCGATCGTACTCCCTATCGCGCTACCGATGACAATGCCTGACAGGTCTTCACCGGCCAGGCTGCGGAAAGAGGCGTCGAACGCCACGAAGAGCTCGGGCAGGTCGGTACCGATCGCCAGAACGAGCATGCCGAACATCGCATCGGACACCCGGTAGCGATCCGCCAGCGACATGGCACCCTTTATCAGCGTCTCGGAACCGAGCCACAGGCCCGCCATTCCGCAGATCAGCAGCAGGAAATCTGTCATTGCGTCACGCGGCTCCGTGGCGGACGGGCCGCGGTCACCAGTTCATTGGCGCGGAACAGCATGTCCGCAGATTGCAGGATTTTCATTCTTAGTTGGCGGTTGTAATCCGGCCTTTCTTCCAGAAATGTCCGCACCGTTGCGACTGCTGTCGATGTGCGGTAATTCCGGAGTGTCGCATCCAGCCAGCGTTTCGGGAAGAAAATATCACCCGTTACCTGTATTTCGGTCAGCAGCTCGAGGCTCGGCAACAGGTATGCCTCCGAATCGGCAGTTCGTAGCGGATGATGCAGGTTGTCGAGTGCGTCCAGGACCCAGGATTCTGTTTCCCGGTTTGACGCATCGGCCAGGGACTCAAAAAACGCGTCCCGCACCGCCTGGTCCGCCGACAGGGACGGCGCGATAAACGCAAGTTTTCGCACGTTGTCAGGGTTTTCGGATCGTTCGATCTGCGCTGCGATGATTGCGTCCGCCTGTTCAGGTAGTCGCACGGCAATCTCCTGGGCAAGATCGATAAGGTCGTTTTCCGCCAGTGGCAGATTTTCGATCGTGAGCTCGCCGGACCAGATATCCCGCAGGCGTTTCACGGCTTCAGCCGTCAATGCGATGTCGGCATAGGCCTCGAAATAGACCTTTCGACGACTCGCCTCCTCCTGTTCGAGCATCGTCTCCCACAAAACTCGCTCCAGGACCTGCGCATCACGGTGGCGGAGCTCTTCGGGACGAAGCCTCCAGTAAATACGTCGTGACTGGCTGAGCACCTGGTTCAAGACGAGCTGATTTTCCTCGCGCATGGCAATGCCCGCCAGCTGATCGAGATACAGACCGGGCCGCGGACCTGTGCCGGCCAACAATTGTTCATAGAGGTTGATGAGCAGGGCCGCGCGTTCGGTTTCCCCCAGGAATCGCCAGCCATTGAGTTCATTGAATCGCGCGGGCACCAGGCCATAGCGCAGCGGTCCGCCCTCACCTTCAGCACTGGTATCCCACTGCGCCTCCACGGCGGTGCGCCCGGGCGTATTCACCCAGTCCTGGCTCCAGCTCGCCAGGTCTTCGTCGGTCTTCGCATCCAGGATCTGAATCAATGCCGGCCAGGTCGCATTATCGAAAGCGTAGCTGGACAGGTACTCCTGCATTCCTTCCCGGAACAAGCCCTCACCCATCATCTTCTCCAGCTTGCGCATCATGATCGGCGCCTTGTTGTAGATGATGGCGCCGTACATCTGGCCGGCTTCGTTCAGATTGGGCAAGTCCTGGCGGATCGGGTTCGCGCCTTCGGTTCGGTCAACGGAATAGGCACTTGGGAAGTGCCTCACCAAGAAATTGAGGTCGTGATTTACGTCGGGAAAGCCCGGATTGACGATCTTGGCCGCCATGAAGTTTGCGAACACCTCCTTGGTCCACACGTCATTGAACCACTCCATTGTGACCAGGTTGCCAAACCACATATGCGCGGTCTCATGCGCAATCAGGCCGGCACGCCCGAGTAAACGCGTTTCCGATGGCGCCTCGTCCAGAAAAAGACTGGACGCCCGGTACTGGATCGCGCCCACATGTTCCATTCCGCCGTACTGGAAAGCCGGGATCAGGGCAAAGCCGAATTTTCGGAATGGATAGGCAACACCCGTGTACTCCTCGAGCCAGTCCAGGGATGCGGCATGCAGGTTGAAAACCTCGTCGATGTTACGGGCCACTTTGTCTGCATCGGTCTCGCGATGCAGCATCGTCATTTCGCGCCCGTCGACAACCCTCGTCACCGTCTCGAACCGGCCGGCAACAAAGGAAAACAGGTATGAGCTGATCAGGTCGGACGCTTCGAATCGAACGATGGTGCCGGGTCCGCTCCTGGTCGACGTCTCGACCGGCGCATTGGCCATCGCGGTCCATTCCGCGGGCAGTCCCAGCGACAGATCGAAAGTTGCCTTGAGATCCGGTTGATCGAAGAGCGGGAAAGCAGTGCGCGCCCGGTCCGGGACGAAAAGGGTGTAAAGATAATCCGGGTTGCGGTTCAGGGACGACGAACCAGCCTCGAACGCAATATCGACCGTATTGCGGCCAGCGATGACCTCATGCGCCGGAATGACGATGTGTTCATCGCGGAACTCGAAACCCGATGCTTCGCCGTTGACCGTGACCGAGTGAATCTTGTCGGCACTTTCCCGAAAATCGAGCTGAAGCGCATGGGACGTATCACTCAGATCAAAGCCGATCTTCGCGGCCGCCGAAATGGGTTCGGATACGGCATCGGGAATGTCGAAATGCAGGTCGTAGTTAATGTTGCTGACGGTCGCGGCCCGGTGTTCTGCCAGCGCGAGAGACACGCCTGGCTCCACGTCATCGACCGGTTGGCTGCAGGCTGCGAAAAAAGAGAGGACAATCGCGGGGAAAGCCGCTGTCAGCTTAATACTGTGTTTCATGGATACGTCTTGTTCCAGCGTATTCAGCGATGACGCTAGCCGCGTTCGTCAGGGAAGTCAAAACCGGTTGCCTGCGGTATCATTCACCGGTCCACTAGGGGGAGACATCAATGAAAATAACGAAAATTCTGGCCGGCGGTTTGCTGCTGGCCTTCGCCGCAACCCTGTCGGCATCGCACCCGTACCGGGCGCAGCCAGGCTGGGGAGACATCGGCCGGGAATGGGGCTCGACGAGTGCCGTTTACACGACGCCAGAAGGTAACGTTTGGGTCGCCGAGCGTTGTGGCGAGAACACTTGTGTTGGTCACGAGGATCTCGACAACATCTTCCTGTTCGACTCTGACGGCAACATGCTGAAGAGCTTCGGCGCCGGCCTGATTACGTGGCCGCACGGCATCCACGTCGACCAGGCTGGCAACGTCTGGGTGACGGATGCGCGCGGTGACGACAATGGCCGTGGTCACCAGGTCCACAAATTCAGCGCCGACGGCGAACTGTTGGTGAGTCTTGGCAAAGCCGGCATTGCTGGCGACGGCGAGGACGAGTTCAATCAGCCATCTGACGTCTACGTCGCGCCCGATGGCAGCATCTTCGTTGCTGATGGTCACGGCTCCGGCGGCAATAATCGCATCGTCAAATTCAATGCCGACGGCGACTTCCTCATGCAGTGGGGATCGACCGGACGGGAATACGGTGAATTCCGTGATCCGCACGCACTGGCGATGGACTCGAACGGCCGCCTGTTCGTCGGCGACCGTGGCAACAATCGCATTCAGATCTTCACCCAGGCGGGTGAGCATCTGGAAACCTGGTCGCAATTTGGCCGCCCGAGCGGCTTGTTTATCGACGACAACGACATGCTGTATGCAGCGGATTCCGAGTCGAATCTGACCTGGGGTTTCAACCGGGGCTACCTGCGGGGCATATACATCGGCAGCGCCATCGACGGCTTCGTGATCCATCACATCCCGGACCCGAACAAGGACCCCGACAATGCTGGCACGACGGCTGCTGAAGGTGTCGCGGTCGACAAAGACGGCAACCTTTACGGTGCTGAAGTCGGCCCGGAACAGATCGTCAAATACACGCTCCGCGGCTTGCGGGAATAGCATTACGCGCGGGGTCGGAGCCCGGCTCTGACTCCGCCTTCAAATCCGCCTGAAAGCGGCGCGAATTCCACTATCTGCGTCATGATGTCACGATGTGGAACGGCGTATGGTCCTGGTTTGGGCGGTTTCGCTAGAATTCCCCCCCCGACCAGCCGCCTGGCACGTTTATTAACTCGTTGGGAATGCTTATTCCGGGTGCAATCCGCCCGGAGGGCACAACCGTGAAGCAAGAGGAAAATCCAAGCAATGTCCGAACAAGCAGAAGACGACATCGTACTGGCCGACCTGCCTGATGACGAGCTCAGGGAGCAAATGTGGGATGACCTCTACGACGGGCTGGCTGATGAAATCAGCGAAGGCACGAACATCCTGCTCAGCCGCGGCTGGGATGCCAAGAAGGTGCTGGACGACGCACTGGTCGGCGGCATGAATATTGTCGGCGCGGACTTTCGCGATGGCATTCTTTTCGTACCGGAGGTGCTGCTCGCGGCGAACGCGATGAAAGCCGGCATGGCCATCTTGCGTCCGCTTCTTGCGGAAACCGGTGCGAAGCCAATTGGCAAAATGGTCATCGGCACCGTGAAGGGTGACATTCACGATATCGGCAAGAACCTGGTCGGCATGATGCTGGAAGGCGCCGGCTTCGAGGTCGTCGACCTCGGTATCAATACCGATGCGGACACCTACATCGCCGCGCTTGAAAAGGAACAACCCGACATTCTCGGCATGTCGGCCCTGCTGACCACAACCATGCCTTATATGAAGGTTGTCATCGATTCGATGAAGGAAAACGGCATTCGCGACGATTATATCGTGCTGGTTGGCGGTGCACCGCTAAACGAGGAATTCGGTACTGCCATCGGCGCAGACGCCTATTGCCGCGATGCGGCAACGGCAGTGGAAGTTGCCAAAGACCTGGTTCAGCAGCGGCGCGCGTCCTGACGCAGTGCTATGGCGCATCGCACCCTGCTCATTGCCTGCGGCGCGATTGCGAAGGAACTCGTCGAACTAAAGAAACGAAACGGGTGGGAGCACCTGAAGATTCAGTGCCTGCCTGCCGACTGGCACATGACCCCCGCCAAGATACCTGGCGGCGTCCGCGACACCATCGAAAAGCACCGGGCCGACTACGACAACATCTACGTCGCCTACGCAGACTGCGGCACGGGCGGTCTGCTCGACAACGTAATCGAGGAATACGGGGTTGAGCGAATTCCGGGCGCGCACTGCTACGAATTCTTTGCCGGCAGCAAGGCGTTCTTCGAGTTTGCGGATGAAGAGCCGGGCACTTTCTACCTGACCGACTACCTGGTGCGGCACTTCGATCGCCTGGTGATGGGAATGCTCGGACTGGAGAAACACCCTGAATTGAAGGACCTCTATTTCGGCAACTACAAGAAGGTCCTCTTCCTCGTACAGGAACCGTCCGAAAAGCTGTCAGCGATGGCGCGCGAACAAGCAGAATACCTCGGGCTGGAATACGAAGAACACCTTACGGGGCTGGAACCTTTCGGCGACGTGCTCCGCGAACAGGAAATCAAATGGCAAAACTGATCAGCATCTACTGGCGGGATATCCCGGCGCAGGTCGTCGGGCGGCAGGGACGTACAAACGTGAAAAAGGAACTGGAACCCCGGTTTGCGAAAGCAATTGATCGAGCCGCCATGCGTGCGGGCCGTGGCTCCAGCGACGCCTACCTCGAAGACTGGCGGCGGGAAACAGAAATGGTATCGGGCGACCTTGAAGCCATTGTCGCGGAACGGGTCGCAGCGCTCGAGGACAAGTTTAATGACGAATATCTGGAGTCGGTCGTAAAAGCGGGCGGCGTAGCAGGAGAAGAAGGCAAATGACAGACACAGTATTGAGCTCGGCCAGCAAGGAAGTCGTAATCGGCTTTGAACAGCCCTTCGTCGTGATCGGCGAACGTATTAATCCGACCGGCCGAAAACTGCTGGCGGAAGAAATGAAACAGGGCGACTACAGTCGCGTTGAAGCGGATGCGCTCGCCCAGGTTGCCGCTGGCGCAAAGGTGCTCGACGTCAATGCCGGGATCCCGCTGGCGGACGAGCCCGCAATTCTTGCAGAGAGCATCAAGTTGATTCAGTCCATCACCGACGTTCCGCTATGTATCGATTCGTCGATCGTTGCTGCACTCGAGGCTGGCCTGGAAGTGTATGAAGGCAAGCCGCTTTTGAACTCAGTGACAGGCGAGGAAGAACGACTCGAGGTCGTGCTGCCGCTGGTCAAAAAGCATGAATGTGCCGTTGTGGCCATCTCCAACGACGATACGGGGATTTCTGAAGACCCGAACACGCGATTCGACGTCGCGAAGAAAATCGTCGAGCGTGCAATGGATCATGGCATCCCCGCCAGCGACGTTGTCGTCGACCCGCTGGTCATGCCCATCGGTGCGATCAACTCCGCCGGACAACAGGTGATGCACATCGTCAAGCGATTGCGCGAAGAACTCAAGGTCAATACGACCTGCGGCGCATCCAACCTGAGTTTCGGGTTGCCGAACCGAAATGGTCTGAATGCGGCGTTCATCCCGATGGCCATGGCAGCAGGCATGACCTCGGCGATCACCAACCCATTGCACACTGAACTCATGCAGGCGGTGCGCGGTGCTAATGTCGTCATGGGACACGATCCGGAATGCATGCAGTGGATTCAGCAGTACCGCGATCCGGATGCCGGTGAAGCTCAGCGTGGAGGTCGCCGAGGCGGCCGACGCCGTCGCACCCGCGGATAATCGATGGCTGCGGAAAGCGATCCACTCGTCGTCTTTTCCCCTTCGGGGAAGCGGGGCCGTTTTCCACAAGGGACGCCAGTGTTGCAGGCGGCCCGCAGCCTCGGTGTCGACATTGATTCCGTATGCGGTGGCCGCGCGATGTGCGGCCGCTGCCAGGTAACGGTCGCTGAAGGCGAGTTATCCAAGCACGGTATCGTTTCCGATGCCACCAATCTTTCACCCACCGGTGAGGCAGAGCAGCGACATCGCGAACGGCGCGGACTGGCCGACGACCGTCGACTGAGCTGCCAGGCTACCCTGTGCGGTGACGTTGCGATCGACGTACCCGAATCCAGCCAGGTACACCGCCAGGTCGTGCGAAAGCCGCATGAAGCGCACGACATCGAAATCGACCCCATCACGCACGCCTACTTTGTCGAGGTTGGCCAGCCGGACATGCACGATCCGACCGGCGATCTCGAGCGCCTGCAGGCTGCCATTGCGCGCGACTGGGAAATTGAAGGTCTCGTAATCGCACTGCCCGCGCTGCTTGAATTGCAGATGGCGCTTCGCAAGGGTGACTGGCAGGTCACGGTTGCGATTCGTGACGAACGCGAAATCATCGCGGTATGGCCTGGTTTCCGGGAACGGGTCTTTGGTGTCGCCGTCGATGTCGGTTCCACGACAATCGCAGCACATCTATGCGACCTGACCAGTGGCAGGGTCCTCGGCAGCGCCGGGCGTATGAATCCCCAGATCCGTTTCGGCGAAGACCTGATGAGCCGGGTCTCCTACATCATGATGAATCCTGGTGGCGAGGTGGAACTGACCGCGGCCGTCCGCGAAGCCATTAATGAGTTGATCGACGGTGTGGCAGCGGACTGCGATCTCTCGGCGGACGACATCGTCGAAGTCACAATTGTCGGCAATCCGATCATGCAGCACCTGGTCCTGGGCCTGAATCCTGTGGAACTGGGGCAGGCGCCGTTTGCGCTGGCCACAGATCGTGCCGTGGAGATTCCGGCGCGTGACATTGCAATCAATATCCATCCGGGCGGTTATGTGTTCGCCCTGCCCTGCATCGCCGGTCACGTAGGCGCAGATACGGCCGGTGTGCTGCTGGCCGAATCGCCTTATGAGCGCGACGAAATTTCGCTGATCGTCGATGTCGGTACCAATGCCGAGATGCTTCTTGGCAATAAAGACCGTGTACTGGCGGCCTCCAGCCCGACCGGGCCTGCATTTGAAGGTGCGCAAATCAGTTCCGGGCAGCGTGCCGCACCCGGCGCTATCGAACGCGTGCGCATCGACCCCGAAACGCTGGAGCCGCGGTTCCAGGTGATCGGTTGTGACCTCTGGTCGGACGATCCCGGGTTCGCCGAACAGTTGCCATCGAGCGGCGTTACCGGCATCTGTGGATCCGGCATCATCGAAGTGATCGCCGAACTGTATCTCGCTGGCGTGATCAATCATGATGGCACTATTGCCGGCGACGCCACCGGTCGTTCCGACCGGGTGGTTGCCGACGGCAGGACTTTTTCCTACACGCTTTACGATGGAGAACCTGCCGTCGTCATCCAGCAAAACGACGTCCGCGCCATTCAGCTGGCGAAGGCTGCCCTGTATGCCGGCGCTCGTTTGCTGATGGAAAAGCTGGGTGTCGAATCAGTCGACCGCATCCGGCTGGCGGGCGCGTTCGGCGCACACATCGACGTCAAGTACGCGATGGTCCTCGGCATGATTCCCGATTGCGATATCGAGCAGGTATCGTCCGCCGGCAATGCCGCGGGTACAGGCGCACGCATTGCGCTGCTCGACAGGTCGTCGCGAGGCGTCATCCGCGACCTCACCCGCAAAGTCGAAAAGATAGAGACCGCCATCGAGGACCGGTTTCAGCACCATTTCGTAGCAGCGATGGCAGTTCCACACGATACGGACCCCTTTCCGCGCCTTCAGGATGTCGTCACCCTGCCGGCGCGGAAAGAATCAGCACCCACCAACAACCGAAAAAGGAGACGTCGTTGAACGTGCCCGCCAGCAATATGGAACATGACCTCCTGGTTCACGACCTGCGTGAAGCCTACATGGAGATATTTCCATCCAGGGACATCGAGGAAAAACTGAAGATACTCGAACCTGACTCGTATGTTGCGGTGACCTGTTCGCCGACGAAAGGAGTGGACGAGACGCTTGAGCTGAGTGAACGACTGATCAGCCAGGGTTTTCGGGTTACGCCGCACATCGCCGCAAAATGCGTACGTGACCGACAGCATGTCAGCGAAATCATGGCAACGCTCGACCGGCTTGGCGTGGAAAGCATTTTCGTGCCCGGTGGCGACAGGACGGAACCGGCCGGCGTATTTCATACAGCGCTCGATCTCCTGAAGGTGATAGACGAATTCGATCACAACATCAGTGAAATCGGCATCGCAGCGCATCCTGAAGGACATCCGGATGTCGATCAGGAAACGCTGATGAACGAACTCGGGAAGAAGCAGTCGCTCGCGCAGTACATCGTGACGCAGATGTGCTTCGACGCGGACCTGCTGGGCAACTGGCTGATCGACCTGACGCGACGCGGCATTACCCTGCCGGTATGGATTGGACTGCCTGGCGCGATAGAGCGCAATCGCCTGTTGACGACATCACTACGTATTGGTGTCGGTGATTCGCTCCGATTTCTACGCAAGAAGTCCAGCATTGCCGCCGAGTTGATGAAGTCCAGCACGTACCGGCCGGACGAACTCGTTATGGACATCGCCCGCTACCAGGCGTTGCCTGAGACCAACGTCGCAGGTTACCACCTGTTCTGCTTCAACCAGGTCGAGAGCACCGAGAACTGGCGCAACGAGGCCATAGAAAACCTGCAATGACACGACGCTCGCATCGACGACGACGCACGGCCGGCGCAATTCGCCAATTGCCGTGGCAAACGGTGACCAACCGGTGGTCGCCTGTCGAAGTGCTGAGCGCGGACGAAGTCGAGATCATCATTGATGCGGCAATGACCATTCTTGAAACGCAGGGTTTTCGATATCTCGATGACTCCAGTCGTGTCATTCTCGAAAAGGCAGGCGCCGAAGCCGTAAATGACGACGGTATGACGCGCCTGGACCGCAATATGGTGATTGAGGCGACATCGACCATCCCTGCAAACATCACCCTGCGAGCCCGGAATGCCGAGCACGATCTCTCGATCGGCGGCAACAACATCTGTTTCACATCCGTCGGTGGACCCGCGTTCGTCAGCGACCTCGATAAAGGCCGCCGGCCAGGTAGTCACAAGGATATGTGTGACTACCTGCGCGTCGTGCAAAGCCTGAACATCATCCACCAGGAAGGGGGTGGCTGCTTCGAACCGATGGATCTGCCACCCGAATCACGCCATCTTGACCTTTACCTGGCCCAGCTCACGCTGATGGACAAGAACGCGCAAGCCTACGCGCTCGGGCGTGTACGAACGATTGATTGCATCGAGATGAATTGCATCGCACTTGGCGTCACTCGCGATGAGCTGGAAGACCATACAACCGTCCTGGCCATCATCAACACGAACTCCCCGATGCAGCTCGACATTCCGATGTCGGAAGCCGTAGCGGAACTCAGCCAGGCCAACCAGGTCAGTTGTATCACGCCCTTCACACTTGCCGGTTCGATGAGCCCTGCGACGCTGGCCGGTACGCTGGCGCAGCAGACCGCAGAAGTCCTCGCCGTCGCGACACTGACGCAGGTCATTCGTCCCGGCGCGCCCGTAATGTATGGCGCCTTTGCGTCGAACGTCGACATGCAAAGTGGTGCCCCCGCACTGGGTACGCCGGAGTACGCAAAAATGGCCCTGGCGAGCGCCCAGATCGCGCGACGGCTGGGCATGCCATTTCGCTCCAGCAATACGACAACGTCGAATTGCGCGGACGCACAGGCCGCCTACGAAAGTCAGATGTCGCTCTGGGGTGCCATATTGGGACATACCCATCTCGTCAATCACGCCGGCGGCTGGCTGGAAGGCGGGCTGACTGCGTCCTTCGAAAAACTGATCATCGATGCAGAGATGCTCCAGATGATGGCTGAAACACTGAAGCCGATTGCGATCAACGAGGATGAACTCGCAATCGACGCGATTGCGGAAGTGCCGCCCGGCGGGCATCACTTCGGTACCGCGCATACGCTTAAGCGTTACGAAACGGCTTTCTATGCACCGATCCTGTCGACCCGGCAGAACTTCGAGTCCTGGCAGGAAGAGGGGAGCATCCGTTGTGCCGAACGGGCCAACACGATCTGGAAGCAACTACTCGCCGACTATGAGAAACCGGCCATCGATCCGGCAACAGAAGAAGCGCTGCACGACTACGTCAATCGGCGCAAACAGGAAATTGCAAACTAACAGGCATCCACATGCGACCCACTCTAAACGTCCTGAGCGACGAACAAATCAACAGCATTCTCGCTGAAGCCAAACGACTCATGGCCGAAGTCGGCATGGAGATTCGCGGAGAGAACATGAAGTCGCGATTACTCGATCACGGCTTGAAAACCGATGCCAGCGGAAAGCGAGTCCTGTTTCCGGCCGATGTCGTCGACAAGGCGATCGAAGATGCTCCGTCATCCTTTACGCTCTTTAACCGCGATGGCGATCCCTACACCGAGATCGGCGGCAATAACGTGCACTACGTCCCTGGCTCGAGCGGACTGAAGATTCTCGACCATCGAACCAACGAGACCCGGCTGGCGAACTCGACAGACTTCATCGAGTATGCGCGCATTTGTGACGGACTCGAACACATTGCCTATCTCGCAACGGCATTCTCGACCAACAAGGACATCGAGTCCCAGGTCTCCGACGCCTGGCGCCTGTACATGCTGTTGACGACCTCGAAGAAACCGATGGTTTCCGGCGCATTCAGCGAGGACGGCACACCGCGGATGGCGCAGATGATGGAGATGTTCCGCGAAGACCGCGCCGATCTCATCGCCAGACCGATGTCGATTTTCACGATTACGGCAACCGGCAATTTCCGTTACGGCGAAGACTCCTGCCAGAACATGCTGGACTGCATAGAAGCCGGCATCCCGGTTGAAATCGTCCCGGTCACATTGATGGGGCTGATCGCACCCGTCACACTCGTCGGCGCCCTCGTTTTTCACTGCGTCGATGTGCTGACCGGCATCACAATGGCGCAGATCATTCGCCCGGGTGCACCGGTATTGTTCGGCGGCGCGCCCGCAACCTTCCACATGAAGGCCGCGAGCTCTCCGATGGCTGCGATCGAAGCACAACACCTGAACGTTGCCTACGTTGCCATTGCGAAATCACTGAACCTGCCGACCCAGGCCTACATGGCGTTGTCGGACGGCAAGTTCCTGGATGCACAGGCCGGCGGTGAGACCTTTTCCAGCGCCCTCCTCGCCGCGATCGCCGGCGTTAACTCGGTCTCCGGACCCGGCATGCTCGACTTCGTACTCACATTCAGCCTGCCGAAGCTGATCTTCGACAACGAGGTATGTGGCCAGTCCTTGCACTTCGTCCGCGAGATTGAAGTGCTGAATGACTTACCGACGTCAGACCTCGTCCGGGACCTGATGCGGGATGATCACCTCATCACGAGTCCGCACACGCTGGAACAATGGCCGGACCAGTTGCACCTGACCGATAACGTCATCGATCGCGAAAACCGCGAGAGCTGGGAGAAAGCGGGCGCCAAGGACCTGAACCAGCGCGCGAACGACGAAGTCGAGGAACGGCTCGCGAATTATCGGCCGATCGAAACCGACCCGGCGATCGACGAAGCGATGCGCGCGCTCGTGATCGAGGGCCTGGAAAGCCAGACCGAGCTGCCAAAGATTCCACCGCCACCAGAAGGTCCCGTCAAAAAGGCGCCCCAGGGCCGTCGCGGACGTTCAGGCCGGCGCCGCGCCAGGGGCTGATACCGTTTC
>CAZVWF010000013.1:32458-43635 GCA_964630795.1 uncultured Woeseia sp.
GCAGTCGCACTGGGCATCGTCGCGGCATACCTGTTGTTACTGACCCGGCTACCCATACCCGAGGAACGAACCCACCTGATCGAGTACGGCATCGTCGGTGCGTTTATCTACGAAGCGCTGCTGGAACGACGCAATAACGGCCGCGCAGTTTATGTGCCAGCCATACTCGCGGTGATTGCCGCTTCGATGCTGGGCATCATCGACGAGTGTTTTCAGTATTTCCTGCCCAATCGCATCTTTGATTTGCGCGACATGGTTTTCAACGTGCTGGCCGCCACGATGGCGGTGAGCGCCTGCAAGGTGATGGCGGGCGTCAGGCGACCAGGCGCTCCCGGATCGCGCTGATGCTGGCCGGACTGGTTCGGCAACAACCACCGACCAGCTTCGCTCCCGCTGCGACCCAATCGGAAACATTGAAGTCCTGATCAAGGTCGCAGGCTGTTCCCGACCAGCTGTTATCCGTTGAGTGATAGGTCTCCCCGGAGTTCGGATAAACAACGATTACCTTGTCCGGTGCAGCCGACGCGACTTCCTCTATGAGCGGCAATATGAATTGCGGTGGTGTGCAATTGATGCCAACGGCATGAACTCGCGAGTGATCTGCGAACATTCCTGCTGCGGCCCAGACACGTGAGCCATCGCTCATCTCCTTCTCGTTGCGACAGGCGAACGAAATCCACGCCGGCGTGGAAACGTCATCGAGCAGGTCACAGAGAATCTGCGCCTCGCGAAAGTTGGGTATTGTTTCGACCGCCAGGACATCAGCGCCACTGGCATCCAGCAATTGCAGGCGCGATGCGTGAAACTCGCCAAGCGCCTGATCAGAGACTTCGTATTTTCCGGTGTACTCAGAACCGTCATGCTGCGCGGCGCCATAGGGACCGACGCTTGCCGCCACGATGACATCATGGCCGGCATCGGGATTGGACCTGGCAAATTCATCACGTGCTGTTTTTGCAAGGGCGACCGAATCAACGATCAGCCGATCGGCTTCTGCTTCACTCATTCCATGCGACATAAAGCCATCGCGACTGGCCTGGTAGCTGGCGCTGATAATGCAGTCAGCACCGGCATCGAGATAAGCCCGATGCGCACTGAGGATCGCCCCGGGATCCTTTGCCAGCAATGCGGCCGACCACAGGTCATCATTGATTTCGCAGCCCATGGCTTCGAGCTGGGTGGCCAGCCCGCCGTCAAGGATAACCGGGCCGGGCCGCTCCAGAATTTGCTCAAATTTGTTCATCGCAGCACCACACTGCCATACTTGCCATGGCTGAACCAACAATGACAAGAACATGATCAATCGCCGTGAATTTATCTCCGCCGTGGGCGCCGCAAGCCTTGCGCCCATCAAGGTGGACGCCGCACTGCCCCTAATCAAACCGCCCCGGGTCCAGCCTGGTGATCGGGTCGGCCTGGTCAGCCCGGCAACGGCGGCCTTTGAAACCGAACCAACCACGATATGGATCGATGCGCTGGAGTCGCTGGGCCTGGAGGTCATCCTGGGTGACAATTACTACGCCCGGCATGGCTACTTTGCCGGTGAAGACAAAGCACGGGCGAGCGACATCAATGCCTTTTTTGCGGAGCCGTCCGTCAGGATGATTTTTGCGCGGGGTGGCTGGGGATCGCCGCGCCTGCTGCCGCTACTCGACTACGACATGATTCGTCAGAATCCAAAGGTGCTCCTCGGTTACAGCGACGCGACAGCACTGATTACCGGGGTTCACGTCAAGACCGGGCTGGTGACCTTCCATGGCCCCAGCCCGTTGAACGTATTTTCGGCAGAACACTTTCGGCGCGTCGTGATGAATGGCGAGGCCTACCTGCTTGAGAACCCGACATTCATAACAGGCAACACACTCGTCCAGACCGAAAATCGAATCCAGACGATCACGAGCGGCAAAGCAAGCGGTCGGATTCTCGGTGGCAACCTGTCATTGCTGACCGCGGTGATGGGTTCCGGCTACCTGCCCGAATGGGAAGACAGCATCCTCTTTATCGAAGACGTCGATGAAGCGGTTTACCGCGTCGATCGGATGATGACCGAGCTGGCGCTTGCCGGCGTCCTCGACAAGATAAAGGGCTTTGTCTTCGGACGCTGCACCGAATGTGGCCCGGGCGGTGGTTTTGGCTCACTGACCATGGAGCAAATGATCGCTGAGCACATCAAACCGCACCGCATTCCCGCGTTCAGTGGCACGATGATTGGGCACATCGAAGAGCAGTTCACGATACCGCTGGGTATCGAAGTCGAGATTGATGCAGATGCGGGGACGATCGAGTTGCTGGAGAACGGCGTCAGTTAGGGGCTGATCAACGCGTGCACGGGCCGTCACCATGACCGGCAAGACTCCGCGGAACTCACCATTGTTACGACCGTCGTCGCATCCTGATTTTTTGTCGGCCGGCAAATACGGCAGGAGCTGAAAATCGCGCGGGCCGAAGCGTCAATGCCAGCGCCGGATCAACAATCGCCTTCCATGTTGGCGATCCACGATTCAATCAGCACGAGTGCTTCATCGTGACGCATTGCCCGGCCAAGCTCCGGCATCATGACCGCCGGATCGTTGTCTTCCATTCGGTACAGCAGAATGGATTGCCCGGGTTTTCCCGGGAAAATGTCGTAGGGGCGATTGCCGCTGCCCCGGCCGACTGCCACTGGTGGTTTGCACAATCCGAGTTCCCTCGGCGGCACCGGGCCAAGACTGAGATTCAGCGCGGAGGTATCCGCCGGGCCCTGCGGATTGTGACAGTGGGCGCAATTTACATCGAGGTAGGTGCGGACCAGGTGGTCCAGCGACGGTTCTGCCATTTCTGCAGGCGTTGCAAGGGCACGCGATTCAGCCCACGTCAGGTTCATCGGCGGTGGCTCGGTGAAGCCGGCCAGACGCCCCGATTGCTGCCAGTACAGAAGCTGGTGCCGGGTGCCGTCGACATAATCAAACGTTCGGTTAAGCAGGTGCGCCCTGGGGCCGATCGGGCGTAACGCTTTTGTACTGAAATCCGGCACGTGGCAGCCGGCACATTGATTCATATCGGGGACGATGTAGGTAAAGGCTTCATCGCCGAACGTGAATTCGAATTCGGTCCCCGCAATTTCAAGAAACGCTTCCGTTTGCGCTTCGTTCCATACATAAGGATAGGCTTTCCAACCCTCTTCATGATGGACCAGCAATCGCGTCTCGACGAGATAGTGCGTATCGAGGTTTAGTGAACCGTCTTTTTCCAGCGTTGTCTCAG
The DNA here is from genome assembly GCA_964630795.1 of uncultured Woeseia sp. Lineage (GTDB taxonomy): Bacteria > Pseudomonadota > Gammaproteobacteria > Steroidobacterales > Woeseiaceae > SZUA-117. The sequence continues at coordinate 35,702 of CAZVWF010000013.1, forward strand.
CATCCAGCTTCTGAAATCCCGAGTCCGCATAGCGATAGTGAAACGTCTTTGTAAGGATCGTACCGACGGGAAAGTCCAGTTCGATATTGGATCGGTCCCTGTAGGTCGCCGACATGCCATCGGGCATCCACACGGTCCGCAATTTCAGCGCATAGTCAGTGAACAGTGGCACGGTGAGGTCGTATGGCAGTACGCCGCTATTGAGCGTCAGGCGATCGCCGTCGGCATGAATCACTTGCCAGTCGCTCAGGCGCTCCGGCACCGTATCCGCGGGATGAAGCGTGACCGGGGGGGTCGCCTGGTTGCAGGCCGCGAGCAAAACTGCGGCGGCCGCTGTCCACAGGCCCCTGGTGCGCATCAGGATCCCGCCGGATTTAATTCGACCGCGGTCAATTTGTTTTGCTGGCAGTTATGCCGATCCGAGCCGACGACGATATTGGCGCTGTCATTCGGCAGATCGACGTTCAGCACCTCCGCATCCCCGTTGTCGACACAAATGGCGTACTCGGGCAGAAGGTTGCCATCGTCATCCGCCTTGTCAGCATTCACGTAACCGTCCCACAGAATATCGGGAAAACTGCCGCCGATTCCGAAAACGGCAACGCGCAATGCTTGCAGGTCCAGTCCATCCGGGGACTCGCCGCCGCCCGAAAAGCGATTGCCATAGATGTAAATCGTTTCGGGATAAGGGTCGTAGACGTCGGCAACATCGTACTGGCCCTGATAGCCCGTGGCGTAATAGCTGCTGATGATGATATTGGCGGTATCGTTGTCGGCGATGTCATTGTCAAAAATCTCGATGCGATCACCGGAGTTAATCACGACGCCCGAACCGGCCGGAACACTTGCGACCGGCGTACCTTCGGCGCCAAAGTTGTCCGTGTTGTTCGCCACAATCGTATTGCCGTAAACACGGGTACTGTGCCCGGACATTGGCAAATCCGGCATATCGAATACCAGGATGCCACCGGTGTTGTTCGTGGCGACGTTGCCGTAGACATCGGCACTCACGGTGTTCTCGATCTCAATTCCGGCAACATTGAGCTCCGCCCGATTGTTACGAACAATGACGTTGGTCGACTGGCCGACATAAATCCCGGCATCGGACGCACCGATCGCCACGCTATCTTCCAGCAGGACATTGGTCGTCTGCACGGGGTAGATGCCATAGGCGCCGTTTTCTTCGTCCGGACCGTTGGTCCATTCGGTGCGCACTCGGCGAATAACGATATTGCTGCCCCCATTGATCTTCAGGGCATCGCCGCGCGTATCTTCGATCGCAAGGTCCTCGATCGTGAAATCGCTGGCAGTGACCAGCAGTCCCTCCGCACCCTGCACCTGGTTCCTGAATGACAGCACAGACTGATCCATACCAGCACCACGAATCGTGACGCCGGGTACGTTGAGGGAAAGTCCGCGCGTAATCTCATGAATACCGGCCGGAATCTCGATGACATCGCCCGGACTGGCAGTGATCAGCCGGGTCTGTAAATTGCGCTGGAAGCTGCCTTCTACCGAACGCTCCGGCGCATCAGGCCCGGAACAGGCGCTGGTTACCAGAAGCGCGAAAGCAAAGACAAAAACAAGCCTCTTTTTCATCGTTCTGATCCTGAATGTTTGCATTAACCTGGCGTCAGCACTCTTTGCGTACCAATCAGCGAGTCGCGCGTGACAAGCGTTGCCAGCTTGTCTTCGCTCCAGTCGCCGGTCCCAGCCGGACGTTGCGGCAGTACCATGTAACGCAACTCTGCCGTGGAATCGTGCACACGCACTTCCACACCGTCATCCAGGTCGACGCCAAACTCCCGCAATACGGAGCGTGGTTCACGCACCACGCGTGCCCGATAGCTGCCGGACTTGTACCAGGCCGGCGACATGCCGAGTAACGCCCGCGGATAACAGGAACACAGGGTACAAACGATCACGTTATGGGTGTCTGCGGAGTTTTCCATAACGGTGAATTCGTAGGGCTGTAGGTCGAAGCCAAGCTCCCTGATCGCCTCGATACCGTTGTCGAGGAGACGCTGTTTGTAGTCGGGATCTGTCCACGCCCGTGCAACGATTTTCGCACCGTTTTCCGGCGATGCGCCCTGCATGGCTTCAATCACCTGGCGTTCCTCGTCTGCCGTGTAATGACCGGCCTCGATCAGCAATTCGCGCAGGGCGAGACCAACACGTGCAGCATCGCTGGTTGGTTCCGCGTGATCCGGCTGAAAGGTCCGGTCGTGATCATGATCATGGTGATCCCTCATTCGGAAGGCTCCAGCCAGTGCTCAAAGATTTCGATGTCCAGTTTGTCGCTTGAAGGACCTGTATAGGCCGGCCACAGTGTTTCCTGCGGAATGCGCACACGATAGATGCGTTGCCGGGGCTCGCCATCACCGCGAATGAATTTCTCCGGCTCCCCGTGCAATCCACACACGCGTTCGATAACACCTACCCGCCCCTTCGCGTAGGCAGGCACGCGGTGGTGGACGGGTGGCGTTCGATCATCGATCCGAACGCGGTCACCAACTTTGAAGCGAGGCGTACTCACGCAGCACCCTCCGCTTCCTGCCGCTCGCGAACCGCGATGACTTGTGCATCCAGGTCTGACTGATCGATGACGCCACGTGAAACCAGTGTGTATGCCAGCGACTTCGCCCAGCGCTCGTAATAGGTGCTGCTCTCATAGTCATCGGCTGTCAGTTTTTCGATTCCGTCACGCAACTCGGCAAAATCGCTGATCAGGCCTTTCTTCAGCGCGAGCCTGATCATTGCATCGATCTGCCATTCCCAGTGCGCGGTGTCATGCTCTGCTGTATCGATCGGTCCGGCATCCTGTCCGCCGACATCGTGGGGCCCCCAGGGTTCGCTCATTCTGTCCACGCTCCAATCGTGCTGCCGTCCGCAAACCTTGCTCCGATGAACCCACCGGCAAACGAGCCATCGCGCATTGGATTGAAGCGAATTGTGATTTCATCGCCTGTCTTGAACGAACCCGGCCGCCAGCCTTCGCGGAACAGGCTGTTGGGTCCCCGGCCCTCAATGCTCCAGTCCTCTTCGTCGCCGTCCGCATTGGTGATGCGGATCTCGATCCAGATGTGGGGATTGGTCCACTGAAATTCGGTGACCGTTGCCGCAACTTCGATCACTTTCCCGCTATCGAACATCGCGCTCGAGTGATGCGCCGAAAGCAGCGGTGACATCAGTAAAAGAACGACTGCGAATGCGCGTCTATTCATTGCGAATGTCCTTGTCGATCACATTGCCATCGGTATCCAGGGTCAGCGTCTGGCCGGCGTCCGTGATCGGGTTACGATTATTCTCGGCACAGGCGTAGTCGAAGGCGCGCGTTCCCTCCGGCATGCGGCGAAAATGTCGCGCCACATGCCACGGCTCCGTCAGGGCAACCGGATCTTCGATTTCAAGCTCCGCCCGCAGCAACCCTTCATCAGTCAGGGACATCTTCGTATGCACCGTCGCCTGGTCACTTAATGTCATGCCGCTGCGGTCCAGCACGGTCCCGTGCTCACCCACCATGCTGATCGTCGTGAAGGACAATATGCCATCGTTCCATGCACCCACCGAGTCGCCGGTGAATGACGGCCAGCGGTCTTCCGGTGCAAAGTGGGCACGGCCGTCCGTATAGATGCGCATGATGTTGGGGCCATTTTCGGTAATGATCCAGGTCTGTTCCGGGCGCACGATGAATTCATAGACATCCGGCAGGGCCAGCAGCCTCGGGAAGCCGGCGGAGGTGCCGCAACGTGATATGGGGTCGGGCAACAAGCCTTGCTTCACGAGGGCAAGATTGGCCTGGTACCTCGCTTCCCATTCCTCGGTCAGCGGCGGGTGCTGGCGTACGCCCGGGGTCCCGGCGCGGCCGTCCGGCGGCACAGTGGTCGAGACATCGAACATGCCGGCATTACCTTCGACGCGCTGCCAGACACCGCTCCAGTCTGGCAACTCATCGCCAGATGCTACGGTCGTCAGGGCCAGCAGGCACGAAATCAGTATGCATTTCATTCGTATCACCGGGCGTTGCTCCATTTGCCGATATAATGCCCCAATCAGGAACGATTGGCCGCACCAATCGACGAATGACGGGGGAACTCATGAAGAATACTTTGATGGCGGGCATCTGTTCGCTTTTACTGCTGCCGGCCGTGGCATTGCCCCGGGACATTGCCGAGCCTTTCAAGGTCGGTACATTTGAAATCAATGGCTCGCCGGAAGTCGGCATCGTCCTGCGCGACAGCGTCATTCTCGACCTCGATCACGCCAATGCCGCATTGGAGAAGGATGCCACCTATCCGGCGGTGCCGATGCCCGCGGACATGATTGAGTTGATCGAGCGCTACGACTATGGATTGAAGCGGCGCCTGTATGAAATTGTCAATGTACATGCCGACTGGCGGGCAAGCGGCATGGAACGGCCCGCCTATGTTCACGATGTGGACGACATCAGAACCCTCCCCCCGATCATGTACCCCGGCAAGATCCTGAACGCGGCAGTGAACTTCTACAGCCATGTCGATGAATCCGGTTCGGAGGAAGAACGTCGGGAAGCGCGCCGATTGCGGCGCGAACAGCGCGGCGTTCCATACCTGTTCCTCAAACCGAGTCGCGGGGCCGTCGTCGGTAATGGAGCAAACATCGTCATCCCCTACGGACGCAACCGAACCGACTGGGAAGTCGAACTGGGCGCTGTCATTGGCCGGACCGCGAAGTATGTCTCTGCTGACGACGCCGAATCCCATGTCTTCGGCTACATGGTCACGATGGACATCTCTGATCGCGGCGGCCGCCCACCGGGTGGCGCAAGCTTTACGAGTGACTGGTTTGTCGGCAAGGGTCACGACACCTTTGCCCCGCAAGGCCCCTGGATCGTGACGAAGGAGTTCTACGGTAATCCGATGGAAATTCTGCGCCAGTCTCTGAGCGAGGGCGAAGAACAGAAGCAGCAAGCCACGGCCGGTGACATGATTCACTCGCTCTGGGAACTGATCGAGTATGGTTCGTCGATCATTACGCTGTATCCGGGGGACGTCGTCAACAATGGCACCTCGGGCGGCGTCGGCATGGGTACGGCGGTTCGCGGCGCACAACGATTCCTGCAGCCGGGCGAAGTTGTTTCGGCAACCATCGACGGTATCGGTACGCTGACATTGCCGGTTGTGGGTGAAGATCAGCCTGAAGGACTGACTGGCGCGGAATTACCGCCCGTCGATACGTACCGAGATCCTCTGTGAATCGCGCCGTCGCCCGCCGGGCCGGGCTATTGCTGATTCTTTTTCCGGTGCTGTCAGCGAGCCAGGGCAACGTGACCGATGCCCGTGTCCTGGCCGAGAGCGACAGCGGTGAACACTGGTTCACCAAGGGCGGCAGTTTTCGTGGCGATCACTACTCACCGCTCGACCAGGTCAACGCAGGCAATGTCCGCGAGCTGGGTCTGGCCTGGTCAACCGAGCTGCCAATTCCGGACGGTACGCCGACCACACCGATCGTGGTCGACGGTGTCATTTACATCGGCGGCGCCTATTCGAAGGTCGTCGCGATGGACGCCTCGGATGGGCGAATTATCTGGACCTACGATCCCGACATGAAGTCGGTTTTCGCGGTCAATCCGCAACTGTCCTGGATTTCGCGCGCCAATCGTGGCGTTGCTGTCTGGGATAAACGGGTATTCGTCGCAACGGCAGATTGCCGACTGATTGCCATTGATGCCGGCACGGGTGAGCACCAGTGGACAGAGCAGGTCTGCGACAACGACCAGGGCTACTCGATATCCGACTCACCCTACGTCGGCGGCGGAAAAGTCTTCATCGGCAATGCCGGCTCCGAATCGGAGGAAAACAATCGCGGCTATGTCACCGCACATGATCCGGCGACCGGTGCGGAGATCTGGCGCTTCTACATCGTGCCAAGTCATATCGAGGAGGAAAACGATACGCCTGCCCTGAAGATGGCGGCGAAGACCTGGACCGGCGATACGCTTCAAACCGTCGGTGGCGGTGGCAATGCCTGGAACGAAATGACCTATGACGCCGAGTCCAACCAGTTATTCTTCGGCACATCGGGATCCGCACGGTACGACTACCCGAGCCGCAGCCCGGAGGGTGGCGACAACCTGTTCCTGTCATCCATCGTCGCAGTGAATGCCGACACCGGTGAATACAACTGGCACTACCAGACCGTCACCGAGGACAGTTGGGACTACAACGCAACGATGAATATCGTTGTCGCCAACGTCGGAATCGAGGGCGAGGATCGCGAGACGGTCCTGATCGCGCCGAAGAATGGATTTCACTATGCACTGGATCGCCACACCGGCGAATTGCTGACGGCCGGCAAGTACGCAAAGGTCAACTGGGCCAAAGGCATCAACATGGAGACCGGCCGACCGGATTATGATCCCGCGGCCGAGTACTGGAATGCGGAAGACGGCGAGAAAATCTACTTCTGGCCCAATTTCTGGGGCGCGCACAGCTGGAATCCAATGGCCTTTCACCCGCACCTCGGACTCACCTACATTCCAGTCATCGATCTGCCCAGCGAGATCGATAACCAGGGAAACAGTGAAGACGTTGTCATGATCACCGAGATTGACGGGCAACCACACGCACCGGGAAAACTCGTCGCGATCGACCCCGCCAGCCAGGAGATTCGCTGGTCGGTCGATCATCCTCTGCCCTACAATGGCGGCATCATGGCCACCGGTGGGAACCTGGTATTTCAGGGCAATTCCGAGGGTGAGTTTGTCGCCTACGCGGCAGATACCGGGGCTGAACTCTGGTCCGTACAGACAGGTTCGGCCATCAATGCATCTCCGGCCAGCCATTCACTGGATGGGACGCAATACATCGTGGTTCCAATCGGTCTTGCCGGCGGCCTCCAGTACCGTTACCCGGAGATGCATGCAACCGAGCGTAAGCAGGGGCCTATTCGCATGATGGCTTTTGCACTTGGCGCCGATGAAGCCCTGCTCACTGATGTCGCGGATTATCCGCCACTACCGGAACAGCCCAAACTGGACGCGACGGCGGGGGAGATCGCCATCGGCGAGGAGTTGTATGCCGCGGCTTGCCGCTCCTGTCATGGTGGTGAGGCAGTCGCTCGCTTTGGCGGGTCCGTGCCCGACCTGCGTTATGCCAATGCGGAAACGCACGCGACCTGGCACGCCATCGTGGTAGGCGGCTCCAGGTCAGCCAACGGCATGCCCTCGATAGAGATACCTCTTGAGGAATCGGAAGCCATCAGGAATTATGTTTTGTCAAGGTCCGAAGAAATTCGCGCCGCCCAATAATTTATAATTCATCACTATGAACATCGCGACGCCACTACGAGAACTCGGCCCGATCGACACAACGGTCCTTCGGGAAACCATCCTGGCCCAGGAAGACATGGCCTGGAAGGAAGATAAATACCGCCAGGAAGAATTCGAGGTACATCACGCGACCGAGTCAATCGTTGTTCTCTTCGTGGACCTGGAAAGCTGGCCGAACCTCGTCGTTACCAGGGAACCGGGCTGGGCTCGAATCGCGGACGCCGCGTTGCCGGTAATGAATGAAATTATCGAAAAATTTTATCCGCCGGGCGGCACGGTCATTCGTGCAATGGCGGCGAAACTACTTTCCGGCGGCATCATCAACCCGCACACGGACAAGCATCCGTCATTTCACATCGGGCATCGCATCCACATTCCAATTACGACCAACCCGCGAGTCCGATTCATGATCGACGGCCGGCCCTACCAGTTCAAGGTTGGCGAGGCTTACGAGATCAATAACCAGATGATGCATTCCGTCATGAACAAGGGCAAAGAAGACCGCATCACGTTCATCTTCGACTACGTACCGAAAGAAAAAGTCGAAGCGCTGAACGCGGCCTGATCAGGTATCAAGAACGGGTTCGAGAACCTGCATTAGCTCGTCCAGGTGCGCCTCGTAGTG
>CAZVWF010000014.1:0-40657 GCA_964630795.1 uncultured Woeseia sp.
CCCTGACGTCGCTCGGCGCGCTCGACTCTCTTTTAATTTCTATCGTCGCGTACATTGCATTGCAGAAGATCTCCGGTAAAGACGAAGAATGAGAATCGGTATTGAGGGAGCTCCGCCTGTCAACGGGGCAAGTCGTTAGATGCGTATCGGTATAGATGTAGGAGGCACCCATACGGATGCCGTTATCCTCGATCAGCAGGCAGTCATTGCATCGACCAAGGTCCTGACGTCCGCGAATGTGAAGGACGGTGTCGTAAATGCCCTGGATGAAGTGCTGAAACAGAGTGGCCTCGACCGCAAAGTGATCGAGGCCGTAATGGTTGGCACGACGCAATTCACCAATGCGGTCATCGAGCGGCGTGAACTGGCGCCAACAGCGATCATTCGGGTGGCTTTACCATCCGGTGAACTGGTCCCGCCCATGATCGACTGGCCGGAGGATATTGCAGCCGAACTGGGTCGTCATGTGTACATGGTGCACGGTGGGCGCACCTACGACGGATTCCCCATCGCGCCGCTCGACGACAGTGAGCTTGATGAAGCGATCGACGACATCGCATCGAAGGGCATCAATCTGATCGCGATCTCGGGCGTTTTTTCTCCGTCCGATCCGGCACAGGAGCTGTTGGTCGGCGAACGAGTGAAGGAAAAGATTCCTGGCGCGAGAGTTACACTCTCCCATCGCATCGGACGCATGGGATTGCTCGAAAGAGAAAATGCGGCGCTCCTCAATTCCAGCCTCCTGCCGCTGGCGGACAAGGTTGTGGATTCGTTTGCCAGCGCATTGAAAGACAGGCAGATCGACTGCCCGTTCTACATCAGCCAGAACGATGGCACGCTGATGTCGGCGGAGTTTGCTGCCGAGTTTCCGGCGCTGACTTTCGCCTCCGGGCCGACCAACTCATTGCGCGGTGCCAGCCTGCTTACGCAACTCGATAACGCGGTTGTCGTGGATATCGGGGGAACGACGTCCGATATCGGCGTATTGCAGGACGGTTTTCCACGGCAGTCCAACATAGCGATCGAGGTAGGCGGCGTAAGGACCAATTTCCGGATGCCCGACATCCAGGCGATTGGCCTGGGTGGTGGCAGCCTCGTGCGCGATGGCGGCAAGCGTATCGGCCCGCAATCGGTGGGTTACAAGCTTGTGACAGAGGGGCTCGTTTTCGGCGGAGATATCCTGACGACGACGGATATCACCGTGGCATCCGGCTCGGCCGATATCGGCGACGCCAGTGCCGTCAGTTCACTGGACGAAGCGCTTGTCGAGACGGCGGCGACCGTTATGCATTCAATCATCGATCGCGGTATCGATCAGATGAAGTCCAGCAGGGATCCTGTCCCCGTTATTCTCGTTGGGGGTGGCGCGGTGCTCGTGTCGCGTTCGCTTGCGTCCGCGTCCGAGCTGCATCGTCCGGAACACTCCGGTGTCGCCAACGCCATCGGTGCGGCGAATGCACAGGTTGGCAGCGAGACCGAACGTATTGTTTCCTACCGGCGTATTCCTCGTGAACGGGTGATCAAAGAAATGACGGTGCAACTCGAGAAGGCGCTCGTTGTTGCGGGTGCTGACAGGGGCACGATCAAGATTGCGGATATCGAGGAGACGGCAGTTTCCTACATGGCTGACGAGTCGACACGCATTCGTGTGAAGATGATCGGCGATCTTTCCTTCGGCCAGGGAGTGGCGGGCTCATGACGGTCACAGTGGCGCACGACGATATCGCCGATCTCTGCATGGGCTCCGTGTTCCTGGCAACCGGTGGCGGGGGCGATCCGTATATCGGCCAGATACTGGTTCAGGAAGCACTGAAAAAACACGGACCTGTCGATCTCCTGCCGTTATCGGAATTACCGGACGACGCATTCGTCGTCACGATCGGTGAGGTCGGTGCGCCGTCGGTCAGCCTCGAGCAGCTTCCGATCGGCACCGAGTGCCTGGCAGTTATTGATCGATTCGAAGAATGGGTCGATCGCAAGATCACGCATATCACGTCCTTCGAAGTCGGCGGCGCCAATTCGGTGATCCCGCTCATCGCTGCTGCGGCGCGGAACATTCCGTTGATCGACGGCGACGGTATGGCCCGCGCATTGCCGGAAGCACAAATGATGACGTTCGCGATCGAAGGCGTGAAACCGAGCCCGGCGCTTGCCGTCGACTACACGGGCGGTGCCGTGTACTTCGACACTGCCGACGCGGTCTTGTACGAACGGCAGGTCAGGAACCTGGCCATGGCGATGGGCGGCATGGTCTTCACTGCCGAGCATCCCATGAACGCCGAAGAAGCCAGGCGCGCAATCATTCCCGGCACGATCAGTTTCGCCCTGGCGCTCGGTCGTGTACTCCGCGAAAACGTCGGTAGTGCAACGCTCGTTGAAGAACCGTTGCGCGCGCTATTCGAAAAATCGGATTACGGTATTTTGAAGCGCCTTTATACTGGCAAAATCGTGGATATCAATCGCAAGACCGTCGGCGGATTCGATGTCGGTGAGGCTGTTCTCGAATCGACCGTGGACGACAGTCCGCCGATGCACCTCGCGATCAAGAACGAATTCCTCGTGGCGACCGTGGATGGCAAGGTGGTCGCATCCGTTCCAGACCTCATCACCATGGTCGATCATGAGACGTCGTCCCCGATTAATTCTGAACGGGTGCACTATGGGCAGCGGGTGACCGTTTTCGGGATCGGTTGCCCACCGCACTATCGAACGGAACGTGCGCTGAAAGTGGTGGAGCCGCGTGCCTTCGGATTCGATTTCGATTACATACCTGTCGAAAATTTATAATTTGTTTCGGCCACCAATGTCCCGGCGGTGTCGATGATCAACAGAAAATCAAAGACTTACAGGTAGTACACCGTGTCGGAAGCCGTCCTGGCGGCTATTCCGTTGTGTTATCAGCACTATTTGTTGGTAAAAAACAACAATAATAGTCCGATGCTCGGTATGCCGATATTGACAATTCTTTACAGAATCGTTATTCAGTACGCTACGCAATCTTTATCAAGCACCACCCAAGCCATTTCCCGCTGTTGCCTTATGCCAACAGTGGGTCTCATCGTGGTGGTGCGTGTTTTTTTATGTTCAGAAGGAACTCTTACGATGCAATCTACACTGAGTAGTCGGTGTATGACGAAGGTATCAGTGCTAGGCAGTCTTGTTGCACTGGCCTTTGGTCTCACCTCGGGGTCAGCGTTGGCCCAGGAAGAATCCCTGGAAGAAATTACGGTAACGGGCTCCCGCATCGCGCGTGACGCGAACCTGACAGGCGCTCTGCCCGTTCAGTCCGTTGGCGAACAGGAAATCCAGATGTCGGGCGAATTCTCGATTGCCGACATCGTCAATGATGTTCCGGCACTCCTGTCGTCGACGACTTCGGAGAGCTCGATCGACTCGGGTTTTGCTGACGGTGCCAACATCCTCAGCCTGCGTGGCCTGGGTTCTGCCCGTACGCTGGTACTGGTGGATGGTCGGCGTCATGTAGGCGGCGTACAGGGTACGGCGTCAGTTGACATTGGTTCGATCCCGATGAAGCTCGTTGAGCGCGTGGAAGTCCTGACTGGTGGCGCATCCGCTATTTACGGCGCGGACGCGGTAACGGGTGTTGTCAACTTCATCATGAAGGATGACTTCGAAGGATTTAACATTGATGCAAACTACGGCATCTCGTCCGAAGGCGACGGCGAGCAGACGGCACTGACGGCGACCTGGGGCACGAACTTTGCGAATGACCGCGGTAATGTCGCGGTATCCGTAGACTGGCGCACTGACAATGGCCTCCGAATGGGTGAGCGTCCCGGCGCACTTTACGGCACCGGTGGCGACCTCGTTAATCCGGCATTGCGATTCCAGATGGGCGACATCGGTGGCAGTACGCCGCTGCTCGCGCAGTACTACGACTACGCCACCACCGGCTTTTATCCACATGGCCTGAATATTCCGTCAGCCGCTGACTTCGTCGCGGACTACAATTCGGAATTCGGCACCAACATCGGCCTGGGTGACCTGAGCGCTGCAGAGATGGCGCTCTTTGACCGGGCTGCCAATGCGCCACCGCGTGCTGTGCATCCCGAGTCGACCTTCCACCTGACTTCCGGCTACGGCACGGTCGCAACGGGTGAGGCCTTTGGCTTCACGGGTTGGGACCCCTCGACGTTTATCGATCTGAACGGCAACGGCGTGTCTGACTGCCTGGATTCCTTCAACGGCTACAACTCGCTTTTTGCGCGCGGTTCATTCGGCGCGATCGGCGGCTGCTGGGACATCCAGCCGGACGGGACCTACCTGCCGTCAGTTGACGGAATGGTCGTTTCGGCCGGCGGTGGTCAGAGTTTCGGTGGTAGCTCCTATAACGTCTATCGCCAGAACTACTACGACTTCCTGCTGCCGGATGACAAGGTTTCAGTCAACGTGGTGGGTAGTTACGACATCAGTGACACGACATCTCTCTTTGCGGAAGCGAAGTATGTGACTTCAGAAACGGAAACGGCCGCTGACCCGAACTCATTCTGGGATCTCATCCCGGGCTGGGAAGGTAACCCGTTCCTGCCGACACATTTGCAGACCCTGGTCGCGGATCCGGCGGTTGATGGCGTCAGCATCACGATCGACCCGGTTCTTTTCCGGGCACGTCGCACGACAGAGCGTGAGACCATGCGTTTCCTTATCGGTCTCGAAGGTGAGTTAGACAACGGCTGGAACTATGAAGTCAGCGCCAACTACGGCCGCTTCGAGCAGAACGTCTCCCGGACCAACCAGATCGTCAATGACCGCTGGTTCGCGGCGCTTGATGCTGTCACCGATCCTGTTACGGGCCAGCCGGCCTGTGCGTCATCGGTGGACCCGACGCGTGCAGCTTACGGAACGCCTTTTGGCATTCCGTCTTACGATCCGGGTTATTTCTCGTTCACTCCGGGTGACGGTTCGTGTGTTCCGCTCGATATCTGGAACGGTCTCGGTGGCCTGACGCAGCAAGCGATGAACTTCATGCTGACCGACGAATGGGACAAGCTGGTCATCGACCAGTTAGTTTTCTCGGCTTTCGTGACGGGTGACACGAGTGATTTCTTCGAACTGCCGGCAGGTCCGATTTCGTTCGCGACAGGTGTCGAGTATCGTGAAGAGTCATCTGATGCAACGTTTGACGCGTGGCAGCGTGGCGTATTGCCCTCGACCTCGCCGTTTGGCGCGGGCACGATGCTCGCGGACGTTTCCGACAACAGTTCTCTGACTTTCCGGCCACAGATTTCGGTAGCGAATGAGTACGGCAGCTACGACGTCAGCGACGTCTTTCTGGAAGCTTCCATCCCGTTGCTTTCGGATATCGTGCTGGCCCGGGAGCTGACGCTCGACCTGGCCGCCCGTCAGTCGGATTACTCGTCGATCGGTCAGACCACGACCTGGAAGGCAAACCTGATTTGGGCGCCATTCGATTCGTTCGCATTCCGCGGTACGTTCTCGGAAGCGGTGCGTGCACCGAACATCACGGAGCTCTATGGTCCGCAGATTGGCGGCACCTTCCGTCCTGACGATCCTTGTGAAGCGTCGCAGATTGCGGCCCTGATCGCGGATGATCCGGCACTCGGTAACGCCACGCAGGCTAACTGCGTGACGGTGCTGAACGGCCTCGGCCTCAGTCCGTTCGATCCGGTAACGGGTGAATACAACTTCGTTGACCCGCTAACCGCATCTTTCGGTGGTATTACGGGCGGCAACCCGCTGCTGCAGGAAGAAACGGCTGAAACGCTGACGGTTGGTTTCGTATTCCAGCCGGATTTCCTGCCGGGCTTCAGCTTGTCGTTCGATTACTGGGATATCTCGATCGCAGACGCCATCCAGGCGGTGTCATCACAGAACATCGTCGATGGTTGCTACATCGGTCCGAGTCTGAACGCGAACTTCTGTGCACTGTCGGATCGTGAAGATGATCCGCTCGACCAGCAGTATGGTGGTTTCCGGTTCCTGCAGCAGTCAACGCTGAACTTCGCAGCAGTAGAAACCAATGGTTTCGATTTCGCTGCGAAGTACGGCTTCGAACTGGGTGCGCATGGCTTCGACATCACCGTGCAGGGCACCTCGGTTGACGAAATCAACAACTTCGAGAACCCGCTCGACCCGTCGTTTGCGAATCCGGAGCTGATGGAACTGAATCGTCCGGAATTCGCAGGCAACGTCTTCCTGAACTGGACCTTCGGCGACCTGCTGGTCGGCTGGCAGTCTCAGTACATGGGTGAGATGCTGTTTAGCGGCGTTGAATCCGAGACCTACATGACGCTTTACGGTCCGATCGTTCTTAACGAAGAATTCTGGCAGCACGATCTGAGCGCCAGCTATCTCGTTAATGACCAGCTGATGGTCTACGGTGGTATCAAGAATGTGACCGATGAGCAGCCGTTCATCACGGAAAATGCCTTCCCGGCAAGTCCGCGTGGCACGTTCTTCTTCATCGGCGTCGACTGGTCTATGTAAGATCAACGTCTGAAGACGTATGAGAGGCCGGGCTAGTCCCGGCCTCTTTTTTTCTGATTACAGAAATCGCTCGACGCGGAAATCATCGAGCGGTGATACCCGCACCCCGTCCAGGATCTCCAGTGCCGCAAAGTGGCCAACGATGGGGGCAAGCGTAACGCCCGAATGCATCGAGGCGAGATAGACCCGTGGTTTATACGGCACATGCCCCACTGTCGGCAGCCCGTCCAGCGGTAACGGACGCCAGCCCACGCCCACACTTTCAACTTCGGCATCCGCCAGTGAATCGACGTATCGACTGGCGGTGTCGATGACCCGTTCCGCATGCCCGGCTGCCAGTTCTGCATCCGGGTAGACATTTGGCAGGCCCGCGAGCATCAGGTTGTGCTGCTCCGTCTGCGGCGGACCGGCTTTTTCGCCGATCAGGACCCGTCCGTCGGGGAGTTGATGAAAGTGCGAATCCGTGGTGTAGCAAATCGTGTTCAACAAGCGGCCCATCGGGCGGGTCGTAACGATGATGCCGGGCGTCGCCGGCCGGACGAGGTCTGTGCCGAGACCGATCATGCCGGCGATGTCATTGGCGCCGACGCCGGCGGCAACGACGGCGAGGTCGGCATTGAATTCGCCGACATCCGTCGTGACCGTGACGCTGTCAGGACCGGTGTCGACGCTGCTGACGTTGGCTGGTGCGATGACCGAGCCGCCATGCCGGGCATGACCGTCGATCAACGCGCGGGTTGTACCGGCCGGATCGACGGCACCGTCGCGCGAACAAAATGCGGCTTGCCAGTTTCCAATGAGGTCCAGTCCGGGTTCGATTTCAGCCACCTGGGCTGCTTCCACCATCCATGCCGGTGCACCCTGTGCCTGAATTCGCTGAATACCGGCCGCGACCTCCTGTTCCTGTTCTGCCGTGTGATACCACTCGAGGCTGCCGCCCCAGTGAATCGGTAACTCCAGTTCGCCGGCAAGTCGGTGAAATTCGTTCAGCGACTGGGTGCGGAGCTGGAAGTAGCTGTCAGGCGTGTCGAAGTACGATGCGTTTATCCAGGCAAAGGAGTTGCCCGAGGCCTGTGCAGCAGGCCCGACTTTATCAATCACCAGGACCTCGCAGCCGCGCTTCGAAAGGTTATAGGCGATCGAGGCGCCAACGATGCCGGCGCCGATGACTATCGCTTTGTCGACGGAAAAGGACGTGCCCTGGCCGATGGCCATGCGATAAGGCGCCGCCGCTGCAGCAAGGCTCGCAGCACCGGTCGCTTGTATGAAAGTGCGTCGCTTCATCGATCAGAACCCGTGGCCGATCTCGGTCACCGGACCGAATGCCGCACGCTCGGAATACCAGACACCTCCATCCTTGATGACGATGTCCACGTAGTCGAGGGCCTCGATGTTCCTGAGCGGGTCGCCATTGACGATGATGATGTCGGCCAGCTTGCCGGGCTCGATGGTCCCCAGTTCGTCGAACTGGCCGAGAATCTCGGCATTTGTTTTGGTCGCGGCCGAAATCACCTGGATCGGTGTCATGCCGCTGTCGACGAGTGCAGACATTTCCCGCCACATCGCCTCATCGTGCATGTTGAGCGGGCTGGCCGCATCCGTGCCGACGCCCATATAGGCACCTGCCTCGATGAACTGTCGTGCGGCAACTTTCGAGTTACGCGTTTCCTGCCCGATGTCATGGTAGTAGGACAGGCGATGATAGTTGTCGAATGACGCGATAAACGACTCGTAGATATCGGCTGGCATATCGTCGCGGTAAACCGGGTCGTACAGTTTTTCCGGAAATGCGTTGGTAGCCGGGTATACCCAGATACGATGGGCGATGGTCTGCACGATCGGGATATTCCTGTGAGCGATCTCTGAAAGCAGCGCATCGTCGTAGGGCGGATTGCGTGCGGAACCGACATGTTGAAACACGTCGACGCCGGCATCGATCGCCATGCGAATCGCATCGGGATCGTACAGGTGGGCATGCACCTTGATACCGGCCTTGTGCGCCTCTTCGACGACGGCGCGATAGTCGTCTTCAGTGAGTCCGACCCAAACCTTGATGACGTCGACACCGTGGTCAATGAGCTCCCTTGTCTTCCGCGCCGCATCGCGGGGTGAGTCGATCACGATTTCGTATTCGTCCGGTACGGTGTCGTAGTCCAGTCGCGTAATCCAGGGACCGGACAGCGTGAGTCGCGGCCCGGGTATTTCACCGCGCCGCACGCGCTCACGAAAATCGAAGGCCTGGAAGGGTGCGCCGAGATCCAGGCCACTCGTGACGCCGGCACGCATCATCTGTTTGGCGGCGACCTGCATGAAGCGGCCAAGATTGTCCATGTCACCGATGAGTTCGTAGTAATCCTCGTAGGAGCCGTGGCCTATCAGGTCGATATGCATGTGGGCATCGATCAGCCCGGGCATCACCGTGCGACCGCCCGCATCGATGACGACGGCGTTGTCCGGAATCGCCGTATTATGCTTCTGGCCGACGGCTGTGATACGGCCATCCTCGAAAATGACGACCGAATGATGAATCGGAGGCGCTTCGTAACCGTCCAGCAATTTGCCACCGACAATCGCCACCGGTACGTCCGGACGCAGGTTTTCCTGCGCGAAACCAGCCGGTGTCGCAAAAAGGACGGTAATCAGCCATAGTCGGAAATGCATGTCTTCAGTCCCCCGTTGTTTTCTGACATTGTAGCGGCTGGTTGTGGCGACAGAGGATGATTTGGAGAGATTACTGAAGAATAATCGGGCAGCGATTGTGTGGCCGGTTCCCTCGGCGGTGTTATCTCCGGCAATCATGGCGCAGTCAGCCGACTTTGTGGCAGATTCCGAACGCATGACGGCTCGAACAGGATTCACGGCCCACGCTCGCGCACAAACGGTTATCATGGCGGGATGACGTTTCGGGAAGAATAATGACCACACCAAGAACGCCGAGCGTCGGACACGCGCTCATCCCTGTATTGTCGCTCGTCTTCATGCTGTACTGGTCCGTACAGTTGTTCTCGGATTCATCGTCCTCCGGCCCGAATCAAATCGTACTGACTCTGGCTGCCGCCATCGCGGCGATCGTCGGGATTCGTCTCGGACATCGGTGGATTGATCTGCAAAAAGCCATCGTCGCGGGCATCGGTACGGCGATGGGCGCCATCCTGATCCTGTTGTCAGTGGGCGGACTTATCGGCACCTGGCTGATGGCCGGCACCGTTCCATCATTAATTTACTACGGTCTCGAGCTGTTGAGTCCGCAGTGGTTTTTTGCAGCGACCTGTTTGATCTGCGCGATTGCTGCACTGGCGACCGGCAGTTCCTGGACCGTGGCGGGTACCCTGGGTGTCGCGTTGATCGGCGTATCAATGGGTCTCGGACTGAATCCTGCGATCGCGGCGGGCGCGATCATTTCCGGCGCTTACTTTGGTGACAAAATGTCACCCTTATCCGATACCACTAACCTGGCCCCGGCCGTGGTCCACACGGATATCTTTACTCACATTCGCCATATGGCCTGGACGACAGGGCCATCGTTTACGATTGCGTTGATCCTGTTTGCCGGCATCGGACTGGGAACGGAGACCGCGGGTGATGCCTCGTCGCTAGAACTCCTGAGGACGACGCTCGACGAGAGTTTCAATATCACGGTTATCGCATTATTGCCGCTCGTGGTAGTGCTCTACATGGCCTACAAGAAAATCCCGCCGCTACCTACCATCCTGTTCGGCGCACTGCTGGGTGCCGTACTTGGCATGTTTCTTCAACCGGAAGCCGTTCTGTCGATGGCCGGCACCACTGAACTGGGCACGACGCTCGCCATGATTAAAGGCGCGTGGCTCGTACTTGCTGATGGCTATGTCTCGACAACCGGTGTCGCTGCGGTTGATGACCTGTTAACCCGCGGCGGCATGTCGAGCATGCTGGTGACAATCTGGCTGGTTCTTTCTGCGTTGTCGTTCGGTGCGGTTCTCGAACACACGGGGATGCTCAATCGACTCATAGAGAGTGCCTTGCGGCGGGCGAAATCGGTGGGTTCGCTGGTGACGACGGTGATTTTCAGTTGCATCGGCATTAACGTCGTTGCCGCTGATCAGTACATCGCGATCGTCTTGCCGGGCAAGATGTATCGGGCTGAGTTCGAGAAGCGCGGTCTCGATCCCAGGAATCTTTCGCGGGTCATCGAAGATTCCGGCACGCTCACCTCCCCACTCGTACCCTGGAATACCTGCGGTGCCTATATGGCGGCGACGCTGGGCGTAGCAACGCTTGCCTACCTGCCATTCGCCTTTTTCAATCTGATCAACCCGTTGGTCTCCATGTTCTACGGAATTACCGGTTTCACCATGGTGAAGAGCGGCGCAGACGAAGATGCAGCGGACGTAACTGCTGCGACGGCGTAGGGCAGGCGTCACGAACCCGTGGAAAGTCTCGCCGCAAAAAACAGCACAGCGTTGATCAGCGCAGCGGCGATTGTCGTCATCGTCTTCGGAATGCAGGCTGCAAGTGTCCTGCTGGTGCCATTCCTGCTCGCTGTGTTTTTCGCAATGATTGCGATGCGGCCCATGTTGTGGCTGCAGTCCCACAGGGTGCCGCTGGCACTGGCGGCATTGATTATCGTGATCGCGATGATGCTGATTTTCGGCCTGGTTGGCGGAATACTCGGCAACTCGATAGCCGACTTTACGGCGCAGTTGCCTAACTACCAGGCCCGCCTCGAATCCACCGTGACGAGCACAGGCGACTTCATTGAAAGTCTGCTCGGTGAAGAAACGGATGTCGGGAATTTGACGGACCTGGTCGATCCCGGTTTCGCGATGGGCTTTGCGGCCAATATCCTGACCAGTCTGCAGGGTGTCCTGACCAACACCTTCCTGATTCTGTTCACGATGGTGTTCATCCTGCTTGAGGCAGCGAGCATGGGCATCAAGGCGAATGCTGCCTTTGGGGAAGGTGCCGGTGTATTCGACAGGTCCCGCGAATTCCTGCACAACCTCGGGCGTTACCTGGGCATTAAAACCATCGTCAGCCTGGCCACCGGTTTTTGCGCGTTCATGCTTGCGCTCCTCGTTGGCCTGGATTTTCCGCTCCTCTGGGGAATGCTGGCGTTCCTCTTCAACTATGTGCCGACAATTGGTTCGATCATTGCTGCTGTGCCGGCAGTCTTGCTGGCATTGATCCAGCTCGGTGTGCCTGAAGCGACAACGACCGCAATTGGCTTTCTCGGTATCAATGTCGTTTTCGGAAACATCGTCGAACCTCGTCTGATGGGCTACGGCGTCGGTATCTCGCCGCTGGTCGTATTCCTGAGCCTGGTGCTGTGGGGCTGGATTTTCGGTCCGGTCGGCATGTTGTTGTCGGTGCCACTGACGATGACTGTCAAAATGGCCCTCGAGGCCAACGAAGACACGCGCTGGATCGCGATCCTGATCGGTTCGGAACGGGACGCTGAATACGCGCTCGCACAACGTGCACAGGACGAAGAAAACGCGTAATAATGGGGCAGTTTTCCTGTCCCGGTAACCCATCCAGGATACGAGTTTGCAATCGGTCTTCTACCGCGATCCAGGCAGCACTTATCCGACGGCGGTTGGCGCAAGCGGCATGTACATACATGACGCAGATGGACATCAATACCTGGATATGAGTGGCGGCGCAGCCGTGTCTTCCGTCGGTCATGCGCATCCGATGGTCGTTGAGGCAATCGCCGGGCAGGCCGGCACATTACCGTTTGCGCACACGGCGTTCTTCACCAACGAACCGCAGGAAATCCTGGCTGGAAAGCTCGCCGCACGTTTTGGCGAGAAAGGCGCAAGGGTGTGGTTTACCGCCGGCGGCTCGGAGTCGAATGAGACAGCCCTGAAGATCGCCTGGCAATATTGGCGAGCCAGGGGCTCGCATCAAAAGACGATTGTTATCAGCCGGCAATTCAGCTACCACGGTGGCACCCTCGGAGCGACATCGATCAGCGGCAGCGTCTTCCGGCGCAGGCCGTACGAGGCGGTACTGCATGACTGGCCACGTATTTCGCCGTGCTACGCCTACCGGCATCAACGCAGTGACGAAACGGAGGTGGCCTATGGCATGCGCGTCGCCGCAGAACTCGACGACGCAATCGTCGCTGCAGGCCCGGAAAACGTTGCCGCGTTCATCGCCGAACCCGTCGTTGGTGCAAGCCTCGGTGTCGTGCCAGCGGTGCCGGGCTACCTTGAGGAGATCCGTCGGATCTGCGACAAGCATGATGTCCTGATGATCGCCGATGAAGTCATGTGTGGCAGCGGACGTTGCGGTACGTTTTATGCGCACGAAGAGGACCATGTCCTGCCGGACATGGTGTCGATAGCGAAAGGGCTGGGCGGTGGTTATCAACCGCTCGGCGCAATCCTGACGCGTGAGCACGTCATGGCGGCCATTCGCGATGGTGACGAGACGTTCGCACATGGTCACACCTATGTCGGCCATCCCATTGCCTGCGCTGCAGGTGTCGCCATACAGAATATTCTCGATGGCGGCCTTTTGGCGGGAGTGAGTGAAAAGGGCGAACGACTGCGCGCCCTGTTGACCGACCGGTTCGGCGCCCGGGACTATATTGGCGATATTCGCGGCAGGGGCTTGTTCGTCGGCATCGAGTTCGTCGCTGATCGTGATTCAAAAACGGCTTTCCCGGTTGGCGACAGCATTCCCGGCAAGCTCAAGACAGCAGCCATGGAAAACAGACTGATTTGCTATCCCGGCGGAGGTTCCGTGGATGGATGCGCCGGTGCACACATGCTGCTGGCACCGCCGTTTATCGCCGAGGACCAGCACTTCGAGGAACTCGCGGACAAGCTGGACGCGATGTTTGCCAGCGTCTTTCCGGCATGAGCAAGCCGTTCATCATTATGTGTGCGCCAAATGGCGCCCGCCGCAGCCAGGACGACCATGCGCGGCTGCCGATCACCGCGGCTGAGCTGGCGGATTGCGCCGGTGACCTCCTGGATGCCGGGGCATCGATGATCCACGTGCACGTGCGCGATGACGCCGGTGCTCATTCGCTGGATGCCAACCGATATCGCAACGCCATCGGGGCGATTCGCGAGCGGGTGAATCGGGATCTTGTCATCCAGGTCACCACGGAAGCCTGCGGGCGTTATTCCGCGCCGGAACAGATGCAGCTGGTGAGGGAACTTAGACCCGAAGCGGTATCGGTCGCGCTACGTGAGTTGTGTCCGGATGAGTCCGCAGAGGCAGAAGCGGCCGTGTTCTACCAGTGGATGGTCGATAATGAGGTCATGCCGCAGCACATACTCTATTCGGGTGCGGATGTTGAACGATTTGAGGCGCTGCGTCGCAAAGGGGTCATCCCTGACCCGAAACCGTTCGTGTTATTCGTGCTGGGCCGATATGCGGAAAACCTGACTGGCGATGTAACAGAGCTCAACAGCTTTATCGAGGCGGCCGGGGACGATTCGATTTGGGCTGTGTGCTGTTTCGGGGCGACCGAGCACGACGCTGTTGTCGCCGCGGCAGGGGGCGGAGGTCATGCGCGCGTCGGTTTCGAGAACAACATGGCGCTGCCAGGTGGCCGGGTCGCCGGCGGCAATGACGATCTCGTGCGGCTCGCAGCGCAGGCTGGCATCGATGTCGGTCGGTCGCCTGCGACCGCCAACGATGTCAGGGCGCTCTTTGCCTAGGAAGGCGCAGGCCGGACTGCTGACGCTGGTGATCCTGGCGTGCTCGTTTGCGTATTCGCAAGACGTCCACTTCATCGTGCCCGGCGGCGCCGGCGGCGGCTGGGACTCGACCGCACGTGGCGCCGGCATGGTGCTCCGTGAAGAAGCGTTGATCGAAACGGCCGAGCATCGAACCGACTCCCTGATGGTCAACTCGACGCCGATCGTTCGTGCGCTACGAAATTCGCGGTCGGCTCAGCCGAAGTAATCTGGCTCGTTGCCGGCTGACCACTTGATGTTGCAGCCGATGCTGGGTGCCTGGTCTTCCGCAACCGGGTGTCCGTTCAGTACGGCATCGAGCGCATCCCGCAGGTCTTTCCCGGTAACGGGTAGATCGTTGGACGGGCGGCTGGCGTCGAGCTGGCCGCGATAGACGAGTTTCTTGTCGGCGCTGAAGAGGAAGAAGTCCGGCGTGCAGGCGGCACGATAGGCTTTCGCTATCTCCTGGCTCTCGTCGAAGACATACGGGAATTCGTAACCCGAGGCCGCCGCTTCTTCCTTCATCTTCTCCGGGCTGTCAGCAGGTTGCGCTGTCACATCGTTGCTGTTGATCGCGACGATGGAAACAGCCTCGGGCGAATAGTCTCGCCCGAGGCGCGCCAATTCGTCGCGCACGTGAATGACAAACGGACAATGATTGCAGATGAACATCACGAGATAGGCTTGCTTGCCCTCGCCGAGTGCGTGCATCACGCCGTCCGGGTCCGGCAAATTGAAGTCAGGGGCTACCGTTCCCAGTTCGAGCATTTCAGATTCAGTTGCTGCCATTCGTCATTACCTTTGTTATCAGGCAGCTGATGTGCTGCCATTTCCACCCACGCCACATGTCTGCATAAAGGAAAGACTGTAGCGTGTGGCTGCCACCCTGTACAAGCCAGGTTCCTGTCAAGCCGTCGCCGCATCGCCCGGGAAGCGACCATCGCCAACTCGACGATATTCTGGAGATTCTGCGATACCATCCGGCCAATACCGGTCAGGGTCAGGGTTCGTTGCCTGCGGTCCGTGCCTGCCTGAAAATTTATTGTTCTTTAATTCTCTAATCGAGTGATACGACGATGACATGGATTACCACTATTTCATACGAGGACGCCGAAGGCGCGCTCAAGAGGCTCTACGACAGGATCAAGGGGCCCGACAACAACGTTGACAACATCATGATGGCGCACAGTCTGAGGCCGCACTCGTTGGAAGGTCACATGGCGCTATACAAGTATGTGTTGCACCACCCGCGCAATACGGTGCCCAAGTGGTATCTCGAAACGATCGGCGTCTATGTCAGCCTTCTGAACGAGTGTCGCTACTGCATTGACCATCACTACGCCGGTTTGTTGCGACTGCTCGACGACGATGCGCGGGGCACGCAGATTCGCGCGGCGCTCGACGCGAGCGATCCGGCTGCGGCCTTCGAGGGAAAGGAATTGGCAGGTTTGGAGTACGCCCGGAAACTGACCACGAATGCGAAAAATCTCGGGCCGGAAGACATCCAGGCGATGCGCAATGCAGGATTCAATGACGGCGAAATACTCGAGGTCAACCAGGTGACCGCCTATTTTGCCTACGCTAATCGCACCGTTCTGGGACTCGGTATCAATACCGAAGGTGACATCATTGGGTTGTCACCCGGTGATGACAGCGACCCGGACAACTGGTCTCATGCCTGACAGGCGCCGTCACTTCTCAGTTGTCATTGTCCGCACATAGAAGCAATCCATCCCCGAGGGGGTGATCCTTGCGAGATTGCTTTGTCGCCTTGCTCCTCGCAATGACAATCAGGACAGCATGCCCCGGTTCTTTTTCACCGCGGCGATTACACGGTCGACGTGATCATCGTTGTTATAAATATGCGGTGACATCCGGAAGCCACCGGTTGCCGCACACTGCACTGCGGCATCTTCAAACACGCGACTGACCAGGTCACGGGCGTTCTCCCGTGGCACCTGGATGATAATAATGCTGCTGGTGAAGTCCGGGTGGGCGGTGGAGACAAATGCGACACCGAGATCCTCGAGGCCGGCACGCAGCCGGTCCGCCACCCGCTTCGAGCGCTCCTCGATGCCTGCGGGCGTGATGGCCTCGTGAAACTGTGCCGCTTCATTCAGTGACGCAATGGCTGCATCGTCGCGCTGGCCCAGCGCATCAAATTTGCGAGCACCCTTCGGCGGATTATCGGCGCCACCCATCCACGGCACACTGACGATATTCGGCCAGATGCGATCGATTTGTTTCTCACGAACATAAAGAATGCCCACTTCCCTTGGTCCCATGAACCACTTGTGCGCACTGCCGCTGAATGAATCCAGTTCGATTGCGCTCAGGTTGATGTCGACGGCACCCCAGGTCTGCGCGCCGTCCAGGTGAATGAACACGTCTTCCTTGCGTTTGCGAATTGCCGCGCAGACTTCCGCGGCCGGGATGCGAAAGCCGGTGATATTGGAAATATGAGTGAATGCAATGACAGCGGTTTTGTCGCCGATCGCATCGACGAAGATATCGACGACCTCATCGATGGAGCCTGTTTCCACCGGCACCGAAAAACGCCGTACCGTCGCACCGACGCGCGCTGCCTGGACTTCCCAGGCGACAGAGTTGGATGGGTGGTTCTGGTCCCAGAGCACCACTTCATCGCCTCCTTTGAGCGGCATTCCCTGGACGATCGTGTTATTGGCCTCAGAGGTGTTTCTTACGATGGCGATTTCGTCAGCCGACGTCCCCAGCATACCGGCGATTCGGCCACGGGCTTCTTCCTTGAATGCCTCGACACCACGACGCGACGCGGTACTCAGCGAGAGATCGAGTTGCCTGGCGTATTCGGCATAGGCTTCGCTGACCGTCACGGGCATCGGACAGATATTGGCCGCATTCATCGGTACGCTGTCGTCGGCAAAACCGAATGCCGGTACCGCGGCTGACGCGGTGCGTGTGCTGACGCCGTAGCCCGACAGGCTTCCGGCGACGGATATCCCGCCTGCCACTTTCAAAAAGCTTCGTCTGTCGATACTCATGATTCCCCCTCGATGGCCTATGCCGGTATTCTAGTATGTATCGAACACAAGTCACGGCGCACAATCGTATGAATGCCTTTGATATTGAGCAGCCTTGCATTCCGGTCGCCGGAACGGACGATTCTTTTCCGGTACGGCGTATTTACTGCATTGGCCGCAACTACGCGAAGCATGTCGCGGAGATGGGCTATGACGTCAAACGCTCAAGACCTTTCTATTTCGCCAAGCCCGCCGACGCGGTTGTTATGTCAGGCGCAACAATCGACTACCCGTCGAGAACGGCGAATCTGCATCACGAGATCGAGCTGGTGGTTGCGATCGGCAAGGCGGGCAGCGACGTAGCGGTCAGCGAGGCCCTGGAACACGTCTATGGCTACGCGGTGGGTATCGACCTGACACGGCGCGACTTGCAGAAAGCGGCCAAGGACAAGGGCAGGCCGTGGACCACCGCCAAGGGTTTCGACCAATCGGCGCCGATTTCAGCCATTCACCGGGCCTCCGGGGTCGGTCACCCTACCGCAGGGCGGATCTGGCTCGCAGTAAATGGTCAAATTCGTCAGGATGCCGGGCTAAATGAGCTAATATGGAGCGTAGCAGAATCGATTGCCGAGCTTTCGACGCTCTTTGAGCTTGCGCCAGGCGATCTTCTGTTTACGGGGACACCCGCCGGAGTTGGCCCGCTCGAACCGGGCGACGAGGTAACCGGCGGTATCGAAGGAATCGACGAGATACAAATAACAATAAGGTAAGCCAGTACGACAACGCGAGGAGCGAAACCATGGACCGTCGCAAGTTTCTGAACACCGTTAGCGTCACCGCCGCAGCAAGTATTGCCGGTGCGACTACATTTTCCGGCAAAGCAGATGCCCTTGAAGAAGCGATGGAAGAAGCGCTCGAACCCAAACGCCGGGCGAAACCAGGCTTCTGCACCATCGGTGAGGAGCGCGACCGCGACCCTGATGACAACCGGCCGTACTATCAGCACAACGACCCCGCGCTTGCCGTCATGCCGAAAGCGCCAACGTTGATGGACTTCTACAAAATGCGCTTTTCCACCAACCACGTGACACAAAGCGCCCGTCTTGCACTAAAGAATGGCAGCAGCGAGAAGGTCATCATGGCGTGCCTGTTGCACGACATCGGTCTGAATATCAGGGGTACGGATCATGGCTACTGGTGCGCACAACTTGTACGCCCGTATGTGGATGAGGAGGTAGCCTGGGCGATTGAGAAGCACCAGGCCTTGAGGTTCCTCCCCGATCTGTCCGTCGACTACGAATATCCGGAGGCCTACATCCGGCTCTTCGGCGAGGACTACGTGCCTGAAGATTACATCATGGAAGAGGCGAGGAAGGCTCGGGAGCACAAGTGGTATATGTCGTCCCGCGAAATTACGATCAATGACGTGTACGCGTTCGACCCCGATCTGCAGGTGGATGTCGAGGATTTCACTGACATTATGGCCCGCAACTTCAAGCAGCCGAAAGAGGGTCTTGGCTTCGATGGCAGTCCGGTAGCACATATGTGGCGGACGTTCATCTGGCCAACTAACTTCTTATAAGTTCGTTAGATGGCTAATTACATCGGCTCGGACTTTACCCCGCCGGATGTTATCGGCAAGGTCACGGGTAAAGCCAAATACGCGGAAGATATTCACGTCGACGGCATGGTGTATGCCCGGCTCCTGACCAGTCCGGTTCCCCACGCCCGAATCAAAAGCATGGACCTGTCCGAGGCCCTGGCCATGGACGGTGTGGTCGGCGTGCTCACGGCAGATGATGTACCTGAATCCGCGGTTCCCCGTGCCGCAATATTGACCAACAAGCCTGTATTCGTCGGTGATCCGATTCTCGCGATTGCCGCCGTTGACGAGACGATTGCGACCAACGCGATTCAGAAGGTCAGGATCGACTACGAACCACTGCCATTTTGCGTTGACCCGATCACGTCACTGGGCCCGGGCGGTTCGAATGCCCGCGACGAAGGCAATGTGTATGCGCCGCAGGGATTCGGCGATAACACGACGACGCCGGAAGAGGTCAAGTGGACAAAGGGGCAGCTGGATGCGTTCCTGGCAGGGCAGCCGCCCGACGGTGATATGCCGATACAGTGGTCTGTCGGCGACGTTGACGAGGGGTTTGATCAGGCGGCCTACGTCATCGAGCAGAACTTCGTTACGGCCGGTTATGCGCATCATTCGATGGAGCCGCGTTCCTCGATGGCCTACTGGGAAAACGGTAAGTGTTTCCTGCATGGTCCCAACCAGAGTCAGACTGCGCCCATGCCCGGCCTTGCGCGCATGATCGGAATCGACCTCGAGGATCTCGTTTTCATCAATGAGAATTGCGGAGGCGGGTTTGGCTCGCGCAGCACGCCCTACGAAATGCTCGTCCTGCCGGCGTTCTTTTCGCGCAAGATCAATCGGCCTGTTGCACTGCACCTGGCACGCGCAGACGAGTTCTACCTCGGTAAGGCGCGCTCCGGATTCCAGGGCCACGTCAAGATGGGTTTCCACAGCGATGGCCGAATTTCAGCGATGGACCTGTTCATCATCCAGGATATCGGTTGCCAGACGGGCTTCCCGTCGGCAGCGTCGGCAGCCGGTGCTACCTCGCTCGTTTATCAGCCCGAGACGATGCGTTTTCGCGCGATTCCGGTCATGACGAACACGACGCCGAAGGGGGCACAGCGCGGACCGGGTCAAAACCAGATTGCCGCGGCGATAGAACCCCTGCTCGACAAAGCCGCTGTTAACCTGGAAATGGATCGGCTGGAGATTCGTTTGATCAATGCACCGGTCAGCGATTCCCTGCACGGCCCGCGCCAGCAACCGATGACCAGTGCTTATCTGAAAGAGGCGCTGGAGCAGGGCGCCGAGCGATTCAATTGGACGGAGCGCGTCGCGCGCCGTGGCGAACGCAATGGCTCGAAGGTAATTGGCGTAGGTGTCGGCCAGGCTTATCACTCGGCAGGCCGTGACGGCTATGACGGCCTGTTACGCATCGCGCCAGACGGGAAAATCCATCTGCATAGTGGCGTCGGCAACCTGGGCACCTATTCCTATGCATCGACAACGCGTCCGGCCGCAGATGTGTTGCAATGCGACTGGGAGAACTGCGTCCTGCACTACGGCAAGTCGACCGAGAACCTGCCGTGGAGCTCGTCGCAGAACGGCAGTAACACGTCTTTTACACACACGCGTGCCAACTATGTCGCCGCGCTGGATGCTTTGGAAAAGATCAAGTCCATCGCCGCGCTCCGCCTGGGTGGAACGGCTGACGATTACGATATCGGCGGAGAGCGGGTCTTTGCCAAAGACGATGTATCACGCGTCATGACTTACGCGGAAGTCGCCCGGGCGGCCATCGAACTCGGTGGTCGTTACGACGGCAGTGAAGTCCCGGACGATATTCATGCGGTGACTCGACTGGCGGTTGACGGCATCAAGGGATCCGGACTCGTCGGTGTGGCCAAAGACAACCTCGGCCGCCGGGGTGCGGTACCGGGACTGGCGGTCGGCTTCGCCGAAATCGAGCTGGATCTCGAAACAGGTCGCTACAAGATACTCGACTACCTGGGCGTTGCCGATTGTGGAACAGTGCTGCACCCGATGGGGCTCGCGGCACAAGTACGCGGCGGTGCCGTTTGGGGTTTCGGCATGGCGGGCCTCGAGCGCCACGTTTATGACCCGGCCACCGGTCTGCCGGCCAATAGCGGTTTCTACCAGTGCAAACCGGCGAGTTATCTCGACCTGCCGGATTCGATGGATTGGGATGCTGTCGACCTGCCGGACCGGGACAACCCGGTTGGCGTCAAGGGGATCGGCGAGCC
Organism: uncultured Woeseia sp.; assembly: GCA_964630795.1. Taxonomy (GTDB): domain Bacteria; phylum Pseudomonadota; class Gammaproteobacteria; order Steroidobacterales; family Woeseiaceae; genus SZUA-117. Next base: position 21,002 of record CAZVWF010000014.1, read on the forward strand.
GGTCATGGGTTGTGCGGCCGCTGCCGTTTTATGCGCGATTTCAGATGCGCTCGATGGGCATGTCTTCAACAGGGTGCCCGTGACAGCGGATATGATCGTTAATCATGTTGCCGGACGCCGGCAGTCCACGCCTAACATGAGCACGAATACGTTCTAGACAACGTCTTCGAGTTCTTCGTCGTACGGCTCCGATTCCTCGATCTGCTCGAGCAGATTGATGGCGACGCCGACAAAGTCCGTATCGGTAATGATGCCTTCCAGCGCATTGTCTTTCATGACCGGCAGGCAACCTATCCTGTGCCGTTCGAGGAACAAGGCTGCCTGGCGGAGACTCGCATTCGTGTCAACGGTCGCGACGTCGGTGACCATGATGTCCTTGACGACGATTTCCTTTGCGTGAATCCGGTTTTCCTCATCGCGCAGGAATGAATCAGTCGCTGCCAGCACGTTCGTGAGCGTCACCAGTCCGACCAGCGTGCCGCCCGAATCCACGACAGGCAGGTGGTGAATCTTCTTGTCGTGCATCAGGGATCTTGCCGCCGCGAGATTCTCGCCCGGCTCAATGGTGATGAGATCCGTACTCATGATCGTGTCGAGTGTCATCATCGCCTTTACTCCGATGTTTTTTCTTTGGCGTGATTTCAGTCTAGTCGGTCGGGCCGGAACAGCTATTACGGGTTTCACCTATCACTCTACGGTGCGAAGCGGCAGTTCCTCATCGACGATCGCGAGAAGTGAATTGATGACATCGCTGCGGTTGGGCTGGACGTGTTGACCGTCAGTCCAGCGCAGTATTTTCGGTTTTTCGGCAGCGGCAAAAAGTGCTTCGGTCTCGCCCACCGGCGTGCGTTCATCGTCAGTGGCGCCGACGATGATGACCGCTCGCGGTGCGACTCGCGCAATATTGACGGCTGTGTCAAATGTCGGGCCATAGGCCATCCAGTAAACAAGGGTCGCGAGTGGTCGGTGCAACAGGCGGGCGTCGATTCTTCGTGCAATCTGGGCCTCGAGCCAGCGCTCGTTGTCTGCCGCACCATGAACCAGCATGGTTCCGGTGATACGTGTGTCGCGTGCGGCGATGAGCGCTGCAAATGGCACGCCGAGACTGGCGCCGACGATCACAACGTCATCGTGATTGACCCAGGCCTGCTCGTCCAGCCAGTCGAGAACCAGTGACGCCGCTGGCGGCGTATCTGTGAAGGCTTTGCGCGCCAGGGGCAGCGTTTCCATGATCTGTAAGAAGCCGCGTACTTTCTCTTCGCCTTCGTAAGGATAGTCCAGCGCGACGACGGCGCGGTTACCGACGTTGCCGAAGAGATCGACGGCATCGCTGCCGGTACGGTGACCGCCCAGGACCATCAATACCGGCAGCGTGGACGCGGGCTCGGCGGGTCGAATGACGCGGAACGTGACGTTCAGTCCGGAATTCGAAACGATCGTGAGGAGTTGCGACACCTGCCCAAAGTTGTCGGTTGCCGAACTGCCTGCGACGCCGGTCACCTGGCCCTTGCGCGTATCGAAGTAGCCTTCAAGCGGGCGTGCAGCATCCATACGCAACCAGAGGACCCCGATCACGGATAGCGCAACGATCGGCGCGACCAGGTACAGCAGGAGGACACGCAGGATTTTCCACATCCCTGAAGCCTCTGCCTGACCGGCCTGCGAGTCAACTACTGACAAGTACGCAGTGCTGCGCTAAGTTTGGTTCAGTCACGTCAACAAGAAGCAGAAAACAATGAATTGGAAAGGTTTTTCGTTCGCCCTGCTGGGATTGCTGCTGGCCGCATGTTCGCCCGATCCTCAATCGGTCAGCGAGGAGGGTGGCGCCGACCTGATCCTGACCAATGGTCGCGTATACACGTTGAGCTGGGATGAGCCGGCACCGGATGGCACCTTGCCCGCCGATGCCCCGCGCAATAACACCGGGTGGTTTCCCGACGCGGAAGCGGTCGTGACCCGGGGCGGCGAAATCCTGTTCGTCGGCGGCACGCGTGACGCAATGGAATATCGCGGTGAGGCGACGCGCGTCGTCGATCTCGCCGGTGCGACAGTCGTGCCGGGCCTTGTGGACTCGCATACCCATGTCTATGGTCTGGGCGCCAGGCTGGAGTCGATCGACCTGACGAATGTTGCGACGGAAGAAGCAGCGGTCGAACTGGTTGCCGAGAAGGCGCAGTCGACGCCGGCCGGTGAATGGATCATTGGCCGGGGCTGGGACGAGGGTGCCTGGGCAAATCGTTACCCGGACAAGGCGCTTCTCAGCCAGGCGGTGCCTGATAATCCGGTTTTCCTCGACAGTCTGCATGGCTTCGCGGTCTGGGTGAACCAGGCGGCGCTCGACGCGGGCGGTATAACGTCAGGGACCGGGGTGCCAGTGGGTGGCGAGATGCGCATTGGCGATGACGGTACGCCGACCGGTCTGTTCCTGAATCGTGCGACGACGATGATCGACGACATCGTGCCGTCCCCGTCACTCGAGGCGCGCCTGAATCGCTGGATCATTGGTCTGAACCAGATGGCACAGGACGGTTACGTTGCGGTCCACGAAGCGGGACTGAATACCGAGGCGATGGCCGCCCTCGAGCAGCTCGAAGCGGAGGATCGTTTGCCCATACGGGTTTACGGCATGTTGTCCCTGCGCGATGAGCCCCTGATTCGTAAGTGGATCGAGAAAGGCCCGGATACCGACAATGACAGCATGCTGGTCACGCGCGCGGTCAAGGCCTATTACGATGGCGCGCTGGGATCACGCGGCGCGCGCATGCTTTACGACTATGAAGACATGCCAGGTCACCGGGGTGTCAGCGGTGATGGTTACGGCTTCGACCAGGCGCTGAACGCCGATGCGATGAAAGCGGGATTCCAGGTGGCGATTCATGCGATCGGTGACGCCGGCAATCGCGAGTCACTGGATATCCTGGAAGCGGTATTTGAGGAAGATCCTGCCACCCGAAACAACCGGCATCGCATCGAACATGCGCAGGTTATTCATCCCGATGACATTCCGCGGCTTGGGCAGCTGGGCATCATCGCATCGATGGAACCGCCGCACGCAATGGAGGACAAGACCTGGGCAGAGGAACGGGTCGGACCGGATCGAATCCTGGGCGCCTATGCATGGCGTTCGCTGCGAGAGGCCGGTGCCGGCCTGACCTTCAATTCGGACAACCCGGGTTCCGATCACAACATTTTCTACGGACTGCATTCTGCGATAACGCGACAGGACAAGAACTCGCAGCCTGAGGGCGGCTGGTATCCTGAACAGCGGATGAGTTCTGATGAAGCACTGCGTGGTTACACGAGCTGGTCCGCCTACGCGAGTTTCAGGGAGAACAACACGGGCATCATCGAGGCTGGCCGTTGGGCGGATCTGACAGTGATGGATGTCGACCCCTTCATTCTTGCTGATGAAAGTCCGGGCGAGCTGCTTAATGGCCGAATCCTGATGACCATCGTTGGCGGCAACATCGTCTTCGAACGGTAGAGCGACCCGGCCGACGGCTGCGGAGGACGGTCATTGGCGTATACTGATCGCAGCCTATTTGCGGGGGAACGGGCAGCATGATCCGGAAAACCAGCATCAACCGTCGCGATTTTGTGAATGGCTGTGCGCTCAGCCTGGCTGCGGGGACATCGATCTCGCCGCTGGACGCGATTGCGCAGGACCTGCTCGATCCCGCAGCGCTACCTCCCGACTATTATCCGCCGACCTTGCAGGGTATGCGCGGCAGCCACGATGGATCTTTCGAAGTCGCGCACGCAGTCCGCGATGGCGCAACGTTCAACGCGGTTGACGCGGGTGATCCCGTCTACGACCTGGTCGTCGTAGGTGGTGGCCTGAGTGGACTGTCTGCAGCCTACTTTTTCAGAAAACAGCATGGTCCTGACTCGCGCATCCTGATCCTCGACAATCACGATGACTTTGGCGGCCATGCGAAGCGAAACGAGTTTCGGCATGCCGGTAACACCTATCTCGTGAATGGCGGGACGCTCAATGTCGAGGCGCCGTCGCAGTACAGCACGGTCGCCGCCGGGCTGCTGTGGGAGCTGGGAATCGACCGCGAGCGGTACTTCGAAAAAAATGCCGGCATGTGGTCGAACTACGGCGATATGGGCCTGAAGGGCAGCATGTTCTACGACGAAGAGACGTTCGGCGAGGACAAGCTCGTCGTTGGTTACGGCGAATTGCCGATCGGCGATTTCATTCGCCAGGCACCGGTCAGCCCCGAGGTTCAGCTGGATGCAGTGCGACTTTATGAGGAGAAGAAAGATTACCTTCCCGGCCTGAATGCTGCCGAGAAGCGGCAGACATTGACGAAAATGAGTTACCGGGATTTCGTCGTCAACATCGTCGGTTGTCATCCCGATGTCATGCATTTATTCGATACCACGCAGCTCGGTATTTTCGTTACCGCAATGGATGCCATCCCTGCGATCTATTGCCGCGAGATGGGTTACCCGGGATTTGATGGCATGGGCCTCGAGGACCTGTCGCCGAATCAACTCGTCAATGAGCCTGGTGGCCAGCACGGCCGTGAAAATACGGCACGTGCGCAGAGTGGCGACCCCGACATGTATTTTCCGGATGGCAACGCAACATTGACCCGATTGCTGGTGAGCCGCCTGGTTCCCGATGCGGTGTCAGCCAGCACGATGGAAGACATCGTTCTGGCGGACATTGACTACGGCCTGCTCGATCGTAACGACAACAAAGTGCGCATTCGCCTCAATAGCACCGTGATTGATGTCGCGCACGTCAATGACAGCCTTGTCGAGACCAGCTATGTGTTGGGCGGCAATGCCTATTCCGTGTCGAGCCGTAATGTGGTCATGGCGTGCTGGAACTCTGTGATTCCACACATCTGCGGAGAAGTGCCGCCCGCACAAAGAGAAGCGCTCGCCTACGGCCAGAAGTCGCCACTCGTATATACGGGCGTACTGGTTTCGAACTGGCAGCCCTGGGTCGACGCCGGGATCTCGCGTGTTTCCGCGCCGGGTGGCTATCATCCCAGCATTGGTTTGCAGCCCATGCTGGAGATGGGCGATTACAGAACGGCACGCTCACCGGACGAGCCGATTGTTGTGCGGATGTCGACGTATTTCTACGAGCCGGGTCACTCGCGTCGTGAGCAACACCGCATTGGCCGCAATCGCATGCTCACGACGCCGTTCGAGACTTTTGAGCACCATATTCGCGATCAACTGCAGCGCATCCTGGGCCCGACGGGATTCGATGAGGCGACTGATATCCTCGGTATTACCGTTAACCGCTGGCCACATGGTTATACGTATTCCTACAACCCGCTTTTCGATCCGGCGTCCTGGGCGTTTACGACGACAGCCGAACGACCGTGTGTCATCGGTCGCCAGCGTATCGGCCGGATTGCGATTGCCAATGCCGACGCATCGGCCAGCCCGCACACGGATGGAGCGATCAACGAGGCGTATCGCGCCGTCAACGAGCTGCTCAGCACGTAAGTCAGATTTCCACTGTGAAGCTGAACGACCGTCGGGACGCAGCGGCGCCAGTTTTTTTGTTTTCACGGCGGAGCCGATTAGAGCGGCAGACGCCCAGGCGGCGTACGGATCGATCTTGTTGCTGCGGTAAGTGATGTCCGAATTGTGAGCAACGGCGGCGCGTGAGATGCTTTGCGGTATGAAGCAAAAAGCGTCGTTCATTTTCCTGATGGTCATGTTCACTGGCGCTACAGCTGTCGGCCAGGATGCTGAACGCGACGCGACCGAAATCGTTCGCGATGCATTGAATCACTGGCGCGGGCTGTCGTCCCACGGTGTCATGACGATGACCATTCATCGGTCCGACTGGGAGCGGACGATGTCGATGGAATCCTGGTCAGAGGGCGAAAAGCGCTCGCTGGTTCGCGTGACCGAACCCCGCAAGGATCGCGGCAACGGCACATTGATTGACGACAACCGGATGTGGACGTTCTCGCCTAAGATCAATCGCGTTATCAAGGTCCCGTCGTCGATGATGAACCAGAGCTGGATGGGTTCGGATTTTTCCAACAAGGACATCTCCCGCACCGACGACATCGTCGAGCAGTACGATCACACGCTGCTGCGCACATCCGAGATGGATGGGCAGGCTGTCTACGCGATTGAATCGATTCCGCACGAGGATGCCGCCGTTGTATGGGGGCGGGAAGTGCTGAGAATCCGTGAAGACAACGTCATGATCGAGCAGCATTTCCATGATCAGGACGGCGTGCTGGTTAAAACGTTGAAGACACTCGATATTCGCGAAATGGGCGGTCGTAGCGTTGCCGTCCGGCAGCGCATGAGCAAGGCGGAAACGCCGGATGAATGGACTGAAATCAGCATCGACTCGATCGAGTTCGACGTGGAACTCGGTGACAACGTCTTCACCTTATCCAACCTGAGAAACCCGAGAAACTGACGCGGCAATGAGTATTACGCTGAGACTCGCCTGGCGAAACCTGTGGCGTCAGCCGCGGCGAACCTGGCTGACGATCGGTGCGATGGTTTTCTCGAACGCGATCCTCGTGTTCTTGATTTCCCTGCAGTTCGGCATGTACGAACTGATGATAGACAACACGCTCAAGGCATTCACCGGTCACTTCCAGGTTCAGGCGCCGGGATACAAGGATGACGCAAAGATGCGTCAGATCGTGCCGAATGCCGAGTCGATCGCAACCGAGATTCGCGAGGTCACTTCCCTCGACGCAGTGGCCGTGCGGTCGGCCGCGTTCGCGCTCGCATCGAGCGATGATCGTAGTTACGGCATCCAGGTATTCGGCGTTGATCCTGCCAATGAGTCGCGCGTTTCGACGATTCCCGGTCTGGTCAGCGAGGGGCGTTTCCCCGATAACCGCGATGCGCAGGAGATAGTCGTTGGCTCGGTGCTCGCGCGAAACCTGAGGATCGGTATTGGTGATGAACTGACGATCCTTGGCAGCGGTAGGGGTGGATCGTTCGCAGCCGCCGTAGCGACTGTCGCCGGTATATTCGATAGTGGCGTCATCGACATGGACCGTTCGATTGCTGAAATACCGATCGGCTTTTTCAACGATGTGTTTTACATGGACGATGCCGCCCATGCTGTCGTTGTTGTCACCCCGGCGCTGGCATTGATAGAAGACTATCGGGCGGCACTCGAGTCTGTCGTTGCCGGTCATGACGGCGTTGTGCTCCAGGATTGGGATGTATTGCAACCCGGACTGCGACAAGCCATTCAGGCAGACCTGTCAGGCGCATTTTTCATGTATGGCGTACTGGTGGTGTTGGTCGCGTTCAGCGTCATGAATACGCAACTCATGTCAGTGCTTGAGCGTACTCATGAGTTTGGCATCGTCATGTCGCTGGGACTCACGCCCGGTCGACTGGTAAGGCTCGTGATTCTCGAAACCGCCCTCATGGGGCTTGCCGGTTTACTGCTGGGTGCGCTCGTGGGTGGATTGATAACGACCTGGTTCACCTACAATGGATTCAGTTTTCCCGGCATGGACCAGATGGCGGCCAATTTCAATCTGCCGTCGCACTTTTATCCGCAGGTGTCTCTGCTCACGCTATTCGCTGGGCCGGCGTTTGTCTTCATTGGCTCCATCATATCCGCGCTTTATCCGGCGCTGCGGGTTCACTGGTTGCATCCGGTCGAAGCGATGAGGGTGTTTTAAGTGAACACTCTGAAAATCATTGTCAAGCTGGCGTGGCGAAATCTGTGGCGGAATCATCGCCGGACCATCGTTATGTTGTCTGCCATCAGCATTGGCGCATGGGCCATGATTTTCATGACGTCGCTGGTGCGCGGCATGGTGAACGAGATGTTGAGAGACGGCATTCGTGCCCTGCCCGGTCACGTGCAGGTGCATCATCCCGATTATCGCGATGATCCGAGCATCGAAAATCTCATGCATGCAACGAGCGAGGAACTGGCCATATCGTTGCTGGCCGCCGGCATCGAACGATTTTCCGCCCGGGTCCGGGTGCCTGCCGTCATTTCGAGCGAGCGTGAGTCGCGTGGCGTGATCCTGCTCGGCGTCGACCCGGAGCGAGAAGCAGCCATTGAGGCAATCGGGAGCCGGGTGACCGAGGGGCGACCGCTGGCTGACGTCGGGGACAGTGGCGTCATCATTGGTCGCCGGCTTGCCGAAAAACTCGAAACTGAAGTGGGCAAGCGAATCGTCCTCATGAGCCAGGATCCTGAAAATGAAGTCGCGGATCGCGGGTTTCGTGTGGTCGGTCTCTACGAAGCCAATCTCGAGATCCAGGAGGAAGCTTTTGTGTTTTCCGGCCGTACGACGATTCAGCAGATGCTGGGCATCGGCGATTTCGTCAGTGAGGTAGCTGTGGTTGGTGACGACTACCGGGTTGTCGATCCCCTGCTGGCCTCGGTGCGCCTTTCAATCGATGGCGATGATGAAGTGTTGCCGTGGACCGAACTCGACGAGTACCTGGGGACGATGATGACGGTCATGGATGGCTTCGTACTCGTCTGGGTTGTCATAATCTTTTTTGCGCTTTCATTCGGTCTTGTCAATACACTGGTGATGGCGGTCTTCGAGCGCGTTCGTGAGATCGGCCTGATGCTGGCCCTCGGTATGCGGCCGTCGAGCATCCTCGGACAAATCGTGGCCGAGTCGTTTTTCCTGCTGGCGATCGGGCTGGTCGTCGGTAACCTGCTTGCCTGCCTGACCTTCATCCTGCTGGCTGAAGGTATCGATATTTCGATCGTGGCCGAGGGCATGGAGATGTTCGGCTCGGCCAGCGTCCTGTACCCGGAAATGGAAATGCAGGACGTCATCCTGGCAAACGTCGTCGTCCTCATCCTGGGTTTTCTCGCTAGTTTGTCGCCGGCGTGGCGTGCATCGCAGTACGAGCCCGTAGAAGCAATTACCAAGGTTTAATTATGAGTGCAGTACGTTGTATCGATCTTTGCAAGACCTATCGCCAGGGCGATCAGGAAATCAAGGCGCTGGATCACGTCGATATCGAAATTGCCGAAGGTGGTTTCGTTTGTTTATCTGCGCCTTCCGGCGGTGGCAAGACGACGTTGTTGAATGCTATTGGTGGCCTGGATATTCCGGATAGTGGCGAGGTATGGGTCGCAGGACAAAGAATCGATTGCCTGTCGAAAGGCGAGCTCGCCGGGTTGCGACTGAAGCAGATCGGTTTCGTGTTCCAGGCTTACAATCTCATCCCGGTACTGACTGCGCGCGAGAACGTCGAGTTCGTGATGCAGGTGCAGGGCATACCGGCCGATGAGCGCGGCGGCAAGTCTGAAGCGATCCTGGAAGAAGTGGGCCTGGGCGGGCTCGGCGATCGTCGCCCGGCGGAGATGTCAGGCGGTCAGCAACAACGCGTTGCCGTGGCACGTGCCATTGTTTCGCGACCGGCACTCGTTCTTGCTGACGAACCGACCGCCAACCTGGACTCGAAGACGTCCGACGAACTGATGGAGCTGTTCGCCGAGCTGAACGAGACCCACGGCACCACATTCGTCATTGCAACACATGACCAACGTGTCATGGCCTATGCAAAACGCCTCGTGAAAATGCTGGATGGACGAATTGTCGACGATATCGATCAACACACTGCGTAGCCTGCTCTTGCTATTGCCGTTCGCGGCACTGGGCGATGACCTTCGCACGACATTTGACGGACACAGCAAGACGCGACTGCTTGCCGACTTTTATCCCGATGACAGTCTCTTTTACCCGTTGACCGGTGACAGCGCAGGCAGCCTGGAGACGGAGCTGCGACTTAACTTCTCTGCCAGTAAAGGCGACTGGACATTTGACGGCGCGTGGCAGCTATACGGCGCATGGGGCGATCGCGTGGAGTTGTTTCGAAACAGTTCAAGCGTTTCGCTGCCAGGATTCAGCCACCTGCCGAATGATGACCGGCGCCTGATGAACTTGAGTGACACGATCGGGGACGACGACAAGTTCGCAGCCATGCATCGTCTCGATCGCCTGTCACTGACCTACGCGACGGATAACCTGGTTGTTCGGGCCGGCCGGCAGGCGATTACCTGGGGCAACGGCCTCTTATTCTCACCCATGGATATCGTCAATCCGTTCGATCCCACCGCGGTCGATACGGAGTACAAGTCCGGTGATGACATGATCTACGCGCAATACCTGTTGGCAAACGGCAACGATGCAGAGTTTGCCCAGGTGTTCCGCCGCGATCCTGTGACGGGCGACCCTGATTCATCGGTCAATACGACCGCAATCAAGTACCACGGATTGCTTGGCGATGCGGAATACGACCTGCTGATTGCAGACCATTATGGCGATACCACGATTGCTATCGGTGGCAATCGCAGTGTTGGTGGCGCGGTCGTGCATGGCGATATCGTCTGGACGGATTCTGCTGATGGCAGCAGGCTGCAGCTGGTCGCCAACGTCAGTTACTCGTGGGTATGGGGCGGCAAGAATGTCAGCGGCTTGCTGGAATACTACTTCAATGAGTTCGGTCAGCGATCCGGCCAGTACGATATTTCGAGCCTGACTCAAAACCCGGCGTTGCTCGACAGATTGCAGCGCGGCGAGGTGTTTACGGTCGGTCGGCATTACCTGGCTGGCGGTTTGGTCGTCGAAATGACACCGCTCTGGACCTTGTCCCCGAATGTGTTCGCCAATGTCGACGATGCAAGTGCATTGTTGCAGGTCGTCAGTCGCAATAGCCTGAGCGACAATGCAGAAATACTGGCCGCAATAAACCTGCCGATCGGGCCGGGCGGTTCAGAGTTTGGCGGGATCGGTGCCGGTATCAGCGACACCTATCTCTCCAGCGACCTGTCGGTATTCGCCCAGTTCTCTTTTTATTTCTAACGACAAAGTCGAATCAGGGCGCAGCTGAATAGGCCTCAACGCTTTTGACGAGCCTGCCGAAATTTTCCTCGACCTCGGATCCGAAGACGGGATCGGAACCATGTACGAAGTTGGCTGTATCGAGCACGTCGTGACCAAGCCGGATCATTTCGTCGACGCGGCGGAAGAGATCCAGTTCTTCCCACTGCATATGACCGCGTAGCATGTTGACGTAACGTAGTGCGTCAGCGACGATGGCATTGCGACGAACGGGGTTGCCGAGATTGATGGACTCGATGTCTGCTCGCAAGGTCACACTGAGTTCGGCGATATGACGGTGGTCCATCGTGATCCGTTCGAAGCCTATCGACAAATCCGGTCGAACCGCCTTCAGCTCCGCGTACAGCCGGTCTTCTTTCGGGTGGTGCACGGCATCCGGATACACCGTCATGTAGTGCATGATGTCCTGCAGCAGTTCGTAGTCCGGTTCCTTGCCTTCGTAGATCAGGTTTGACTCACGCTCGAGCAGGTTCAGCATGAGCGCCATGTTCTTATGGTCGGTGCGGAGTTCGGCGATAACGGTGGATGCGTTGGAATCCATAAGGCGGGGCATTTCCTGACGTTTGCCCAATACTCCGCCTGTTATGGAGCTGGCGAAATCGGGATATACCCCTATACGCCTTACAAAATCAATGACTTACGGATTATGTGCTCCCTCTGGAAGCAAAAAGAACCTAGCGACGGTATTGTGACCGGTCCCAGAATTCCTCCAGCTGCCCCTCAAGTGCGAGCGCCCTGAAGAATGTGTATGGGTCACAATCGATCTTTGTGATTACCGAGGGATTGAAATCCTGGTCATACACGCGTCGCAGGTGTGGTGTACGGGAATAGTTTGCCGGATCATGCACCCACATGTCGGCGTGCAGATAGCCACGGTCGTCATAATAGAAATGCTCGACCGTATGCGCGTCCGTCGATACCGGCTGGCCCCGCGTACTCATGAAGGCCGGGTTCAATCGCGTCGTCGTAACAACCAGCGTTTCTCCCTTCCACTCGCCTCTCGAGAAACCGAGCGATGAACTGGTTTCGGTTTCGGGGAACTCCCGGTCGTCCAGGTAGATTCGCCGCGCGTAGTCTGCCCCGTAGATGATCACGATGTAATCATCTGTTTGCAGGATTTCCATCGGGTAGGGCAGGCCGGAGGCGAGCACGAGGCCAGGCGATGCACAACGGCTGTTGGCGTTGTCCATCTCGAGATATTCATCGAGGATGCCCTGGCCGCGTTCGGTCATGGAGAAGTTAATCTTGCTTACGGCGCCAAGACCGCCAGCCCGGCGATAGATACCCTCCATATTGACGGGCTGTGGCGGCAGTCCATCGAGCGCAGCGGGTGGCTCGGCGCGCGCACCGGTGAAGCTGCCATCCCGCAATGTGCGACCCAGAAAGTTTGTCGCACCGTGGTGCGTCAGTTCTCCCTCCAGTCCTCCGTCGTCATTGAGCTGGCCTTTGAAAGTGCTGAGATATTCGACGTCGAAGCCACTGCGCCAGTCCAGGTCCAGTTCGAAAGCATCGCCATCAACGCGCAAAGGAGCCGGCCCGTTGAAGATGTAGGCCTGCAGTTCACCGTCCTGCGCCTCGATCGTAACTTCCGCGTATGAGGTATTCGTGCCAACAAAGGAGAAGCCGGTCGTGACGATGACCCAGTCGCCGACCAGTTCGTCGTTCTGAGCGTGAACAGCGGACAAGCTCATCAACAGGACCAGCGTGGCAGCAAATTGGTTGCGCAATCGTTTCATTGTTACCTCCCCGCCATTGCCTGGCTGACTGCGGCGACAGCAGCCTGGCTGGCCTCGTTGCTGCCGTGCAGGAATTCGATCTCGATACGAAACTCCACGGTATCCGATACGTCGGGAATAAACCGGTCCAGCCCGAAGTCGGATCGATTAAGCGAGCCCGTCGCCGAGAACCCGATTACGGGCATTTCGAGCATCGGGTGAATTAACGCACCATTCATCGTTACGCCGAACTCCAGTGGCTGCGTCACGCCACGAATTGTCGCCTGCCCCCGGGCAACCCCGGTCTTCTCATCGATGGCCTCATAAGCATCCGACCGAAACGTGATATGCGGATATCGTTCAGCGTTGAAAAACTTCCTGGAGGCCAGTTCGTCATCGAAGTAATCGATATTGCTTCGGATCGAGTCGGTTGCAATTGCGATTCGCACTGAGCTGTTCTCGATATCATTGGCGTCGTACTGCAGTTCGCCGGCGACGGCCGTGGCTCGCAGCAGCGGAAAGGACAGGCCCTGGTGCAGGTAATAAAAAGTGATGGAGGCGTGCGACGAGTCAACGGCGTAAATTCCGCTGGGAATGTCGCCACCGGAGTCAATGGCCGTGTCACTACTGCACGCGGATAGCGCGAGTACGGCTACGATGGCAATAATGGGCTTTAAATACATGGTTTGAATTCCTGTAAACGGGTCGGCCGGCTTAGCGGACTTTCTGAAACTCGACCTGCACGTTGAGCGCCAGCTCGTCGGCAACCAGCTGTTCGAACTGCGTCATGCCAAACTCGGCACGGCTCAATGTGCCCGTGGCGGAGAAACCTATCATCTCCCGCCGGTTTCTCTGGTCCATCGCTGCTTTGTTGATGACGACGTCCAGGGTGACGGGTTTGACTACGCCGGCAACGGACAGGTCACCCGTCAGGCGCCCGGTGTTTGCCGAGCGTTCTTCGTAGCCCGTTGAGGTAAAGACAATTTCGGGGTGATTCGCCGTATCGAAAAAGTCCTCGCTACGCAGGACCTCATCCAGAGCCGGACTGACGCCCGAGACGCTTTCAGCGTCGATGGAGATCGTTACACGACTGTCGGCGAGGTTCTGGCTATCCAGCGCAAGAATCGCGCTGAAATCGCCAAATTGCAGCTCCGGGTTGGAGAGGCCGAGGTGCGAGTAGGAAAAGCTGAGATAGCCATGATTTTCGTCCAGCTCGTACGTCCCGGGCGAAATGTCAGACGCGATCGACTCGAAGTCCCGATCCATGGTCGGGGCCGGGCTGCCGCTCCCTCTTGCGTAAAGGTCTGCATTGGTTTCGGTAATGCCGCGCTGTGGACTGATCACACGACCGTCCTCAGTCGTGACGACATTGATCGACATGCGCTTCGTGTTGTTCCGGCCGAGGATACCTTCAACCTTGATCCTGTCACCGACCTGCAAGGTGTCACGCGTCCAGCCGACGCGACCGAGCATCATGAGATTCATTGTCTGCAGATCCCACAGTTCCGTCCCGCCTTCCCCGGCCTCAACCTCGATGTAATAGCGTGCATGCGGGTTCTTGTAGATGACCTCGGTTATCGTGCCCTCGATCACACCCTCGTTGCCAGCTTCGTAATCGGCGGCAAAGGCGTGGTGGGCGGTTGCGGTACCGGCATGCGCCAGCAGCAGCAAGACAATTAGACTTCGCATGGTCCTGATCCCCTCATTTTGGCGCCATCGCCTGACGCGCTATCGAGACGTTAAGTGTAGCTCAGGAAAATCAGGCAACGACGGGAATACTCTCGAAGTCCGTTGCGCTATGCGTGTCGAGAAGCGCCTCGGACAGGGCAGAAAGCAGGCTCTGGTTGGAGAGATATAGTTCACGATTGACGTTAAGCAGGGTCGAAATCTGCACCTCGGTCAGGAGATCGCTGCCAACAGCCTCAAGAATCGCGGCGTGCAGCGCACTGTGGTGGGCTTCATTATGGGTTTTCATTTCAACCAGCATCTCGAACTGGTGAGAGGAAGAACTGGCGGATTTCATCGTCGCCAGGTGCTGATAGAAATCCCGAGCCGAGTCGCGAAAACGCCCGAACCAGGCATTGAAGTGATCGTCGACGGACTGCCGGAAAGCATCCAGATCATGGTGCGTGTCTTTCAGTGACTTCGCAGAGTGCACGGCTGCACGTATTGCAACGATGATCTGGCCAAGTCGGGCCGATTCGTCAGAATCGATGCGAACTTCCTGCAGGCGCATCGCGTAGGAAAGGATTTCGCCTTCGAGTTGCTTGATACCGTCATAGCCGACTCCGTGATTTGGCTCGTTGCCAAACAGGTCGACGCCGCGCCGATCCATTTCCGCATCGTAGAAGGTATTGCTCGTTGACAGGTCAAAGCTCAACTGATTCAGGGCGGCGGCCTGGTCTATGAGTCGCAGCGTTTCACGGCGAACGTTTTCTATTGCAGCCTCCGGAACGGCCAGGTCGGATATCCTGATGTGATGCACCAGCGAGTTTTGAGTCTCGCTGAAGCGAGCAGACAGCCAGCGACTCATCAGGCGGATGAGCGGAAAGAAGAGAAACAACCCCATCAGGTTGAACAGGCTGTGGAACGCCACCAGCGCAAACAGCGGATCCGCAAGTCCGAGGATATCGGTGATGACATACAGTAGTGGTACAAGCGCGACGAAAGCGATGATGTCGGTGACGACATTGAATATCACGATGGCGACGGCGACACGACGCTTGTCCATCGATCCTGCGAGGGCGCCGAGGATTGCAGTGATGGTCGTGCCGAGATCCGCGCCAATCGCAACCGCCGCAGCAGACTGTAACGGGATCACGCCAGCATAAAGCGCACTCAGCGTGATCATGATGGTAGCCGAGCTCGATTGAATGAGTGCCGTCACCAGGGTACCGGTCGCAAGGAATACGACAGGCGGATAGGCGGCGAGCTTCTCGGGATCGAACAAGGACGTCGCACTGATCGCGCCCGTCTTCATGAACTCGAGTCCCATCAGCATCAGCCCGAGGCCCGCGAGCAGATGGCTGAAACCTGCCCGCCGGGTGCCGGTGCGTGACCATACAACGCCGAGGCCACCGATGGCGATCATCGGCAAGGCGAGGGACTCGATATCGAGTTTGAAGCCGATCGTTGCGATGATCCAGCCGGTCGCTGTCGTGCCCAGGTTTGAACCGAAAACGATGCCGATCGCGCTTGAGAGGGAAATGATTCCTGTGCCAACAAACGCAAGCACGATCAAACTGACAACAGAACTGGATTGAAGGGCGGCCGTCGTGGCCGCTCCGGCCAGAATACCTTTTAATGGATGGGAGGTATGTTCGCGGAGAAATTTCTTGAACGGGCGTCCCGTCAGGTGCTTTAACGCTTGTTCGAGTTCGTGCATGCCGAACAGGAACAGGCCCAGACCGGCCGCGAGGCGCCAGATGTCGATGTCGGTTTCCACGGCCAAAATCATACCGGACGGGGTATGATCGCGGGATCAGGAATATCCCGGACATCGCAGGGAAGAAACAATGAAAAGAATCTCCGAATCGATATCGATCTTGTTTGCAGCCAATGACTGACGGTCGCTTCCTGCGTGTCATCCGGCGCAAGGAAGTACTTGCGTTGTCATTCGGCGCAATGATCGGCTGGAGCTGGGTGGCCCTGACCGGTAACTGGATTTCAGGCGCCGGCAGCATCGGCGCAATCATCGCGTTCCTGTTTGGCGGCGTCGTTGTCGTCTTCGTGGGCTTCACCTATGCGGAGCTCGCCTCGGCCATGCCCCGGGCGGGCGGCGAGCATGTCTATTCCCATCGCGCCCTGGGAGCGACCGCCTCATTTATCTGTACGTGGGCCATCCTGCTTGGCTACGTTTCAGTGGTTGCCTTCGAAGCGGTAGCCCTGCCCACGGTTGCTGACTATTTGTTCCCGGGTTTCAGCCGCGGCTACCTGTGGACGGTCGCCGGCTGGGACGTGAACCTGACCTGGGTCCTGGTCGGCGTCGTTGCCGCAATCGTCATCACGGCGATCAATATTCTCGGCATCAAGACGGCAGCTCGGTTGCAGGTATTGGCGACCGCGCTCGTGTTGCTTGTGGGACTCATGCTGGTCGGCGGTGGAATCGGAAACGGGGATTCGATGAACATGGCACCGGCCTTCACCGACGGTGTCAAAGGATTGCTTGGCGTTTTGATCATGGTGCCATTCATGTTTGTCGGCTTCGATGTCATTCCCCAGTCCGCAGAAGAAATTGACGTACCGTTCGCCGAGATCGGCAGACTCCTGATGGGGTCCATCGCACTGGCGGTCGCCTGGTATGTCGCGATGATCTGGGGGGTGTCGGTGGGATTGGACGAGCAGTCGAGACAGGCGTCTGCATTGCCCACGGCCGATGCGACGGCAATGCTCCTCGGTGGGAGCTGGGCGGGCAAGCTCTTGGTCATTGCCGGCATCGGCGGCATTCTGACGAGTTGGAACGCCTTCCTGATCGGCGGCAGCCGGGCCATTTACGCGCTTGCAAGGGCCGGGCAACTGCCAGCGCCCCTGGGCCGATTGCATCCGACTTTCAACACACCGCACAACGCGCTGCTTTTGATTGGTGTCTTTTCCGTGTTCGCGCCGCTGTTCGGTCGACCAGCGCTGGTCTGGCTTGTCGATGCCGGTGGCCTCGGTATTGTCGTCGCTTACGCCTTCGTGGCGTGGTCATTCCTGAAGCTACGGGAGAACGAGCCGGACCTGGAGCGCCCCTACCGCGTGCCTAACGGTCGCGTGGTAGGCTGGATTGCGCTGGTGCTATCGATAGGTATTGCGTTTCTCTACCTGCCGTTCAGCCCTGCGGCACTGCTCTGGCCGCACGAATGGATGATCGTGCTGGGCTGGGTGATTCTGGGCGCAATCATGCTGGCACTGGCGACCAGGGGCGGCAGGGCCGCCTGATCCGCGCTATGATTTACCGGGCCTGGCAACCTGATGCAGGTAGTGATGCTAAGGGGCTGGCGGGCGTTACAGGGGCCTGGCAAGATTTTGACCTGGCACAGGCCCCGATACTGGCTTAAACACCCATACCGATGCAGAATGAGCATCAGCAACAATAATAACAACCGGTATTAAGGTGGGAAAAAGACTCCGCTATTCCATTCCTAACAGTGTCACGGCGATCAGCCTGCTGTTCGGCGTGGGCTCCATCGTGTCGGGACAGCTCGGCGAGCTTGAGCTGGCTGGCTGGATGATTGTGTGGTGTGGATTACTCGATGTCATGGACGGGCTTGCGGCCAGGATCCTCGACGCAACGTCAGATTTCGGTGCGGAATTCGATTCGATGGCAGACCTGGTCGCCTTTGGTGTCGCGCCCGGTATGCTGATGCTACAGGTGGGCATCGAATACGGTGGATTCGCGCTGTTCACCCCTGCGTTCTGGGTGCTGCTACTGTCGGTCGGTGTCTTCGTGCTGTGCGGCGCGATGCGGCTGGCGCGTTTCAATCTCAATACGGGTGATACGCCAACCAGTTGGTTCAAGGGCATACCCATTACGAGTGCCGGGGGTGCGCTGGTGTCGACGACCTGCATTCTGCTGGTACGGTATCCGGACATCGCCGAGGCAATGCCCTTGCATGCGTACCTGCCGGTCATCATGTTTGTCCTGGCGCTCGGCATGATTTCAAGAATCCGCTTTCCCAAAGCGAAGGTGCGCGATAACCAGTTTGTTAATGGCTTCCAGGGTGTAGTCATCGTCGCGACCTACTACTGCGGCATCACCCGGTCCTACCCGGAGTTCCTCTTCGTCATGGGCCTGTTTTTGCTCGTTACCGGCATCATCGCCGGTCGTATCACGCGTCCGGAGGAGCCATAGGAACGCTGCAGGGAGCCGCCCGGACACTCGTTATGGAACCTGATATCGCGGCGATGATGGAGCGGCGCAACCGGCTGCTCGGTTCGGCATACCGGCTTTTCTACAAGGAACCGGTGCATATTGTTCGCGGTGAGGGCGTCTGGCTCTTCGATTCCGCGGGCAAGCGCTACCTCGATATGTACAACAACGTGCCACACGTCGGGCACTGTCATCCTCACGTTGTCGAAGCCCTGACCCGGCAAATAGCCACCCTGAATACGCATACCCGTTACCTGCACGGGAATGTGCTGGATTTCGCCGAGCGCCTGACAGGGAAATTTCCTGGCGAACTCGACACGGCCATGTTCAGCTGCACGGGCAGCGAAGCTAACGAACTGGCGCTGCGAATCGCTCGAAGTGTCACGGGCGGCACCGGCCTGATCGTTGCGGACTTTGCCTATCACGGCAATACCAAGGCCATCTACGAGATCTCGACGGAAGACATACCCGCAGCCGAGGTGCCTGACTACGTCGTGACGGTGCCGACCCCTGATGTCTACCGAGGGGCATTCCGCGGCCCGGACGCGGCCGAGCGCTACGCCAGTTGCGTGCATGATGCGTTGGCATTGCTCGAAAGCCGGGGCGTCAAACCGGCTGCGTTCATCGTTGACACGATCATTTCCAGCGGTGGTGTCGTGGCGACGCCGCCCGGCTATCTCAAGGCGGTTGCGGCCGCGGTGCGTGAAGCAGGCGCGCTGTTCATTGCCGATGAGGTACAGCCGGGATTCGGTCGCACCGGGCATCATTTCTGGGGCTACCAGGTCGACGACTTCGTGCCCGATATCGTTACGATGGGCAAGCCAATGGGCAATGGACATCCGCTGGCAGCGACGGTTACGCGGCGGCCCCTCGTGGAGACGTTTTCAAAGGATGCGCATTACTTCAATACCTTCGGTGGCAACCCGGTTTCCTGTGCCGCGGGGCTCGCGGTGCTCGATGTCATCGAAGAAGAAGGGCTGCAGGACAATGCACTTAAAACGGGTCTTTACCTGAAAGATGGCTTGTCCGATCTGGCAAACAGGTTCGTGGCAATCGGCGATATTCGGGGTGACGGCCTGTTCAAGGCGATCGAGCTGGTTGCCGATCGCGAGGAACGAACACCCGCGACCACACTGGCCGCCGATGTCGTCGAGGGGCTGCGCCGAAACGGTGTTCTTGCCGGCCGTATCGGAACTGACAACAACATTGTGAAATTGCGCCCACCGATGATCTT